>NZ_ATDO01000073.1:62500-65230 GCF_000445085.1 Sphingobium sp. HDIP04
ATAGCGGGTGACAGCCCCGTATGCGAAAGCGCAATATCAGGACTTGAGTAGGGCGGAGCACGTGAAACTCTGTCTGAACATGGGGGGACCACCCTCCAAGCCTAAATACTCGTACATGACCGATAGCGAACCAGTACCGTGAGGGAAAGGTGAAAAGCACCCCGATGAGGGGAGTGAAACAGTACCTGAAACCGGATGCCTACAAGCAGTTGGAGGGCTCTTGAAGCCTGACAGCGTACCTCTTGCATAATGGGTCTGTGACTTAGTGTATCATGCAAGCTTAAGCCGTTAGGTGTAGGCGCAGCGAAAGCGAGTCTGAATAGGGCGACTGAGTATGATGCATTAGACCCGAAACCCGGCGATCTAGGCATGACCAGGCTGAAGGTGCGGTAACACGCACTGGAGGGCCGAACCGTTTAATGTTGAAAAATTATCGGATGAGTTGTGTTTAGGGGTGAAAGGCCAATCAAGCCGGGAAATAGCTGGTTCTCCGCGAAATCTATTGAGGTAGAGCGTCGGATGATTGCCGTTGGGGGTAGAGCACTGGATGGTTGCGGGGGTCGCGAGATCTACCAATACTAACCAAACTCCGAATACCAACGAGTCTAGTCCGGCAGACAGACGGCGGGTGCTAAGGTCCGTCGTCAAAAGGGAAACAGCCCTAACCTACAGCTAAGGTCCCCAAGTCACGTCTAAGTGGGAAAGCATGTGGGATTTCCAAAACAACCAGGAGGTTGGCTTAGAAGCAGCCATCCTTTAAAGAAAGCGTAACAGCTCACTGGTCTAAACAAGAGATCCTGCGGCGAAGATGTAACGGGGCTCAAGACGTGCACCGAAGCTTAGGGTTCAGTCTTTTGACTGAGCGGTAGCGGAGCGTTCCGTAGGCCGTTGAAGCGGGAGGGTAACCGACCGTGGAGGTATCGGAAGTGCGAATGCAGACATGAGTAGCGATTAAGAGGGTGAGATGCCCTCTCGCCGAAATTCCAAGGGTTCCTGCTTAAAGCTAATCTGAGCAGGGTAAGCCGGCCCCTAAGACGAGCCCGAAGGGGGTAGTCGATGGGAACCACGTTAATATTCGTGGGCCTGGAGGTGTGTGACGGATGGTGCAACTTGTCTGGCCTTATTGGATTGGTCCAGGCAGGGAAACTGTCCCAGGAAATAGCCCCTCCGTATAGACCGTACCCTAAACCGACACAGGTGGAATGGTAGAGTATACCAAGGCGTTTGAGAGAAGTATCCTGAAGGAACTCGGCAAATTGCCTCCGTACCTTCGGAAGAAGGAGGCCCCATCTAAGCGCAAGCTCTGATGGGGGGCACAGGCCAGGGGGTAGCGACTGTTTAGCAAAAACACAGGGCTCTGCTAAGTCGGCTTCAAGACGACGTATAGGGCCTGACGCCTGCCCGGTGCCTGAAGGTTAAGAGGAGGAGTGCAAGCTCTGAATTGAAGCCCAGGTAAACGGCGGCCGTAACTATAACGGTCCTAAGGTAGCGAAATTCCTTGTCGGGTAAGTTCCGACCTGCACGAATGGCGTAACGACTTCCCCACTGTCTCCAGGATATGCTCAGCGAAATTGAATTCTCCGTGAAGATGCGGAGTACCCGCGGTTAGACGGAAAGACCCCGTGCACCTTTACTGCAGCTTCAGAGTGGCATTAGGAAAGAACTGTGTAGCATAGGTGGGAGGCTTTGAAGCGAGGGCGCCAGCCCTCGTGGAGCCATAGGTGAAATACCACCCTGTTGTTTTCTGATGTCTAACCTCGCACCGTTATCCGGTGCAGGGACCCTCTGTGGCGGGTAGTTTGACTGGGGCGGTCGCCTCCTAAAGAGTAACGGAGGCGCGCGATGGTGGGCTCAGGACGGTTGGAAACCGTCTGTTAGAGTGCAATGGCATAAGCCCGCCTGACTGCGAGACTGACAAGTCGAGCAGAGACGAAAGTCGGTCATAGTGATCCGGTGGTCCCTCGTGGAAGGGCCATCGCTCAACGGATAAAAGGTACGCCGGGGATAACAGGCTGATGATTCCCAAGAGCTCATATCGACGGAATCGTTTGGCACCTCGATGTCGGCTCATCACATCCTGGGGCTGGAGCAGGTCCCAAGGGTTTGGCTGTTCGCCAATTAAAGTGGTACGTGAGCTGGGTTCAGAACGTCGCGAGACAGTTTGGTCCCTATCTGCCGTGGGCGTCGAAATTTGAGAGGAGTTGACCCTAGTACGAGAGGACCGGGTTGAACATGCCTCTGGTGTACCTGTCGTCCTGCCAAGGGCGCAGCAGGGTAGCTATGCATGGACGGGATAACCGCTGAAAGCATCTAAGCGGGAAGCCTCCCTCAAGATAAGATTTCTTCGAGCGGTCGTAGACCACGACCTTGATAGGCCGGATGTGGAAGTGCGGTAACGCATGGAGCTAACCGGTCCTAATTGCTCTGTTCGCGCTTGAATGCTTCTCCAAAGAAGCGAGTCCCACCATCAATGACAACACTGGAATAAACCAGCGTCAAAGATGCGGTGATCACCCTCATGCCAGACATCATATCTCAAAAGTGCACGGCACCGATTAAAACCCGAAGCGCAAGCTCTATTGCTTGGTGACCATAGCGTCTGTGACCCACCCGATCCCTTCCCGAACTCGGACGTGAAACCAGTCTGCGCCAATGGTACTGTGGCTCAAGCCCCGGAAGAGTAGGTCGTCGCCAGGCATTATAGCTCGCGCTCCATTAAACCCATTCGCA
>NZ_ATDO01000074.1:0-8400 GCF_000445085.1 Sphingobium sp. HDIP04
CCCCCGCCGCCAGCACGGGCGCGGCGGCCAGGGGCAAGGCGTCGAATCCGCCCTTGGGCACGGCGAAGACCAGCGTATCGGCTTCGGGGCGGACAGGGCTGAACGCGATTTCCATCTATGGTCCTTTATTTCCTGCGGGGCTTCATGTCTTCCGCCTCCAGATAGTGCGGGTTCGACCGTCTGGCAAAGCCGTTCGACCGATTTCGGGCAAAAGACTGGCGGTGAAAGATTGCGGCGCGCGCAAAGCAGTGCGATAGGCGGAAACAAAGCGCCCCCGAAGAGGCCCCCACCTTTGCAGATTTCCCCTTTCCCCTTGCGTTTCAAAAAGGCCCTGGCCGCGAGCGTCGCCCTTTCGTGGCTGGGGATCGCCCCCCATGCCGCCGCGCAGCAGTTGCAGGAACCGCAGACGACGGTCAGCGCGCCCGACGCGCCGGTGCCGGAAAATGACGACCAGATCGGCTTCGCCGCCGACGCGCTGGAATATGACAGCGACAGCGAGGTCGTGACCGCCAGCGGCAATGTGCAGTTGCTGCGGGAAGGCAACCGGCTGCGCGCCGACAAGGTGGTGTGGAACCGCACCACGGGCAAGGTGGAGGCGACCGGCAACGTGTCCGTCACCGATCCCGAAGGCAATATCGCCTATGGCGACAGGTTCGACGTCACCGATTCCCTTCAGGACGGCATGGTCCGCAACATGCTGCTGGTGCTGCAATCGGGCGGTCGGCTGGCCGCCGCCGACGGCCAGCGGGTGAACGGCGTCTACACGCTGCGCAAGGCCGCCTATACCGGCTGCGCGGTCGAGGATCATGAGGGCTGCCCCAAGGAGCCCACCTGGCAGATCAAGGCAGTCCGGGTCGTCTACGATCCGGTCAAGGCCCGCGTCAAATACAGCAACGCCAGCGTGGAGCTGTTCGGCCTGCCGCTGATCCCGCTGCCGGGCTTCTCCCATCCGGTGGGCGACAATGGCGGCAGCGGCCTGCTGGTTCCGAACCTGCGCTACGACCGGAACAACGGGTTCGAAGTGGCGCTGCCCTATTATCTGAAGCTGGCGCCCAATCGCGACCTGACCGTCACGCCGCATGTCTACACCGACACGCTGCCGATGCTGGAGGGCAATTACCGGCACCTGTGGGACAGGGGCGCCTATCAGATCACCGGCTACGCCACCTATGGCAGCCGCGTCGCCACCGGCAACCCGTCCTCCACAGCGCCGGCGGGGTCGGAAAAGGATTTTCGCGGCCATCTGGACGCCAGCGGCGCGCTGCAACTGACGCCGGAATGGAGCATAGGCGGCTCGATCCGCGCCGCGACCGACCGCACATTCCTTCGCCGCTACGACATCAGCAATGACGACCGGCTGCGCTCCACGCTCAACGCCCGACGGATCGGGGAGAGAAGCTATTTCTCCATAGCCGGCTGGGCGGTGCAGACGCTGCGCACCGGCGATTCGCAGGGGCAGATGCCGATCGCGCTGCCGGTCATCGACTATCGCCTGCGGATGAAAGACCCGCTGCTGGGCGGCGTGGCCCAGTTGCAGGCGAACAGCCTGGCCATCACCCGCACCCATGGCCAGGACACGCAGCGCGCCTTCGCCGCCTTCGAATGGAACCTGCGCAAGCTGACGCCGATGGGGCAGGAAGTCACCTTCACCACCTATCTGCGCGGCGACGTCTATCACAGCAGCGACAATCTGATGAACAGCGTGGTCAGCTACGCCGGCGATCCGGGGTGGAAGGCGCGGGGCATCGCGGCAGCCGCCGTCGACATGCGCTGGCCCTTCATGGGCCAGGCGTTCGGCGGCGTGCAGCGCATCGCGCCGCGCGTCCAGATCGTCGCCGCGCCCAGGATCGCGAACCTTTCCGTCCCCAATGAGGACGCCCGCGCCATCGACCTGGAGGACAGCAACCTCTTCGCCCTGAACCGCTTTTCCGGTTACGACAGGTTCGAGGATTCGACCCGCGTCACCTATGGCCTGGAATATAGCCTGTCATTGCCGAACTTCTCGCTGGAGAGCGTGGTCGGGCAAAGCTATCGCCTGAACAGCCGGGAGAGCATCCTGCCCGACGGCACCGGCCTGTCGGACCGCCTGTCCGACATCGTCGGCCGCACCACCGTCCGCTACAGGGATTTCATCAGCGTCACCCACCGCTTCCGCGTGGACAAGGACAAGCTGGCCGTCCGCCGCAACGAAATCGACGCGACGGTCGGCAGCCGCAAGACCTATGCGACGGTCGGCTATCTCCGCCTCAACCGCGACGCCGACCGCAATCTGGAGGATTTGCAGGACCGGGAGGAATTGCGCCTGGGCGCGCGCGTCCAGTTCGCCCGCTTCTGGTCGGTCTTCGGTTCGACCGTCATCGACCTGACCGACACGAAGGAAGATCCACTGTCGGTCGCGGACGGCTATGAACCCGTCCGCCACCGCCTGGGCATCGCCTATGAGGACGATTGCCTGACGCTCGGCCTCACCTGGCGGCGCGACTATCAGGTGCTGGGTGACGCACGAAAGGGCAACAGCTTCCAGCTTCGGCTGGCTTTTCGCAATATTGGCATATAAGGATCAGCCTTCCCGCTTCCTGCTCAGGGTCGGTTAAGGCGGATCGGCGCATCTCGTGCCGAACCGATTGGAGATTTTTGTCGACGATGCAGCCTGTCGTTTCCCCGTTTTCCCGCATTGGCAGCCATGTCCGGTCGGGTTTTCGCACCATGCTCCTGTCCTCGGCCCTCCTGGCGACGGGCGTGAACGCCGTCGCGGCCCAGACGGTCGGCGACGATGACGGCGTCGCCTCGCAGCAACTCAACCTGCCCAGGGACGTGACCATCTTCGGCAAGAGCGACCCCAATGTCCGCAAGGCGACGGCCATCGTCAACGGCCGCATCATCACCGGCACGGACGTCGACCAGCGGCTGGCCCTGATCATCACCGCCAATGGCGGCAAGGTGTCGGACGAGGAGAAGGAAAGGCTGCGCGTCCAGGTGCTGCGCAACCTCATCGACGAAACGCTCCAGATCCAGGAAGCCGCCGCCAACGACATCAAGGTGGACAAGGCCGAGATCGACCAGAGCTATGAGCGGGTCGCGGCCAATTTCCGCCAGTCCCCCGCTCAGTTCGACCAATATCTGCGCCAGCAGGGCAGCTCGTCGGCCAGCATCAAGCGGCAGATCGAGGGCGAGCTGGCCTGGAGCCGCCTGCTCCGCCGCAATATCCAGCCCTTCGTCAACGTGTCGGAGGATGAGGTGAAGTCGGTGGTGGACCGCATGAACGCGGCCAAGGGCAGCGACGAATTCCGCATCGGGGAAATCTACCTGTCGGCCACGCCGGAAAACCAGCAGCAGATCATCGCCAATGCCCGCAACATCATCGACCAGATCAAGCAGGGCGGCAGCTTCGCCGCCTATGCGCGGCAATTTTCCGAAGCCTCCACGGCGGCGGTCGGCGGCGACCTGGGCTGGGTCCGTCCCGTCCAGTTGCCCGACGAACTGGCGCAGGCGGCCGCCGAGATGCAGGTCGGCCAGATCGCCGGCCCGATCGGCGTGCCGGGCGGCGTCTCGATCATCTATGTCATGGACAAGCGCAAGGTGCTGACCGCCGATCCGCGCGACGCGCTGCTCAGCCTCAAGCAGCTTTCCGTCAGCTTCCCCGCCGGCACAACCAAGGAACAGGCGAGCACCAGGGCGGCCGCCTTCGCTGCGCAGGTCAAGGCGGTCAAGGGCTGCGGCCAGGCCAATGAACTGGGCGGCAAGATCGGCGCCGACGTGGTCGACAACGACAATGTGAAGCTGCGCGACCTGCCGCCGCAGTTGCAGGACATCCTCCTGAACCTCCAGGTGGGAGAGGCGACGCCGCCCTTCGGATCGATCAATGACGGCGTGCGCGTGCTGGTCGTCTGCGGCCGCGACGAAGCCTCCGCCGCCGCCGCGCCCAACGCCGAACAGATCATGGCGCAGTTGGAGGAGGAACGGGTCAACAAGCGCGCCCGCATCTATCTGCGCGATCTTCGCCGCGATGCCGTTATCGACTATAACTGATCCGGCGGATATGCCGCCCTTCGCCGTGTCGCTGGGCGATCCGGCGGGCATTGGCCCGGAAATCGTCGCCAAAAGCTGGGTCATGCGGGAGGCGCGGGGCCTGTCGCCCTTCTTCGCCGTGGGCGACGCCGCGTCCCTGCGCGCCGTCTGGCTCGGCCCGGTCGAGCCGGTCAGCACGCCGGAGGAAGCGGCGGAGGTCTTCGACAAGGCCCTGCCCTGCCTGCAAGTGGCGGACGCGGGAGAGATCACGCCCGGCACGCCCAGCATCGACGGCGCGCGCGCGGCGTTCCAGGCGCTGGAAGTCGCCGTGGGCCTGGCCCGCAGCGGTTCGGCGGCCGGGATCGTCACCGCCCCGGTCGGCAAGGAACAGCTTTACGGCGTCGGCTTCGCCCATCCGGGGCAGACCGAATTCATCGCGGAACGCTGCGGCGTGGCGCCCCACAACGCCGTGATGATGCTGGCGGGGCCGTCGCTGAAGGTCGTGCCGATCACTATTCACATCCCCCTGGCCGACGTGCCGTCCGCGCTGACAATCGACCTGATCCGCGCCCGCGCCATCACCACCGCCAAGGGGCTTCAGCGCAATTTCGGCATCGGCCGCCCCCGCCTGGTCGTCGCGGGCCTCAACCCCCATGCCGGCGAAGGCGGGGCGCTGGGGCGGGAGGAGATCGACGTCATCCGCCCCGCCGTGGAATCGCTCCAGGCCGAGGGTTACGACATCAGCGGCCCGCTCGCCGCCGACACGCTGTTCCATGCCCGCGCCCGCGAAACCTATGACGCGGCGCTGTGCATGTATCACGATCAGGCGCTGATCCCGATCAAGACGCTGAATTTCGACGAGGGCGTCAACATCACCCTGGGGCTGCCCATCGTGCGCACCTCGCCCGACCACGGCACCGCCTTCGGCATTGCGGGCACGGACAGCGCCAACCCCGGCGCGATGATGGCGGCGATCAGGATGGCCGCCGAAGCCGCCCGCGCCCGGCTGACTCCCGGCTGCTGAGGCCCATGGCTGCCGATACCAGTCGGGCGCTTCCGCCGTTGCGAGAGGTTATCGCCGCCCATGGATTGCAGGCGAGCAAGGCGCTGGGCCAGAATTTCCTGCTGGACGAGCAGTTGCTGGACCGCATCGCCGCCATTCCCGGCCCGCTGGAAGGCCAGCCCGCCTTCGAGGTCGGCCCCGGCCCCGGCGGCCTGACCCGCGCCATCCTGCGCGCCGGGGCGAAGCTGGTCGCGGTGGAGCGGGACCGGCGCTGCCTGCCCGCGCTGGCCGAACTGGACGCGGCCTTTCCGGGCCAGCTTCGCGTCCTTTCCGGCGACGCGATGGAGGTCGACGCCCGCGCCGAGGCGGGCGAAGGCGCCCATGTCATCGCCAACCTGCCCTATAATGTCGGCACGGCGCTGCTGATCGGCTGGCTTTCGGCGGAGTGGAGTCCGCTTCCCTGGTGGTCGAGCCTGACGCTGATGTTCCAGATGGAGGTGGCGGAGCGGATCGTCGCGAAGCCGGGGGGCGACCATTATGGCCGCCTGGCGGTGCTGTCCCAATGGCGCAGCGACGCCCGCATTGCGATGAAGGTCCACCGCAGCGCCTTCACCCCGCCGCCGAAGGTGATGTCGGCGGTGGTCCACATCACGCCCAGGCCCGCGCCGGAGGGGGTGCAACTCAAGCATCTCGAACGCCTGACCGCCGCCGCCTTCGGCCAGCGCCGCAAGATGCTGCGCCAAAGCCTGAAAGGCCTGCCCGGTGCGCTGGATGCGCTGGCGGCGGTCGGCATCGACGCGCAACGACGGGCTGAAACGGTGAGCGTCGAGGAATTTGTTGAGGTCGCGCGGGTGTTGGGGGGCCTTTAGTTTTTGAGTCTGGTTTTGGTGGGAAGGGGACTGTCGGGTTCTGAGCAGCCTTGGGCAGTTAGCTGCCGTTTCCGATCTGCTCGTATTGCAATCCGATTGGGAGATCTGCCGTCGCCTTCAAGCGCCCCCCTCCAAGGTAAACCAGATAGCAGTTACCAGCGCCTGAAAACCTCCTTGAAAATTCGCTGCTGGGACATGCCGAAGCGAGACGAGCTATTCCCGCTACCGACCATCCATAATCGCGTCCCCCATCCTTGATCCGAAGCCCACGGATTTCCTGTATCCAATGCGCTCTTGCAAAAGACATCGCGAATCCAGCTTTGATGGGAAACGGTGCAGACCAGTAATTATAGTCCTGATGCAGATATCGGACCGAGATCGGCCCTTGGGCACGATTATCAACAACAGTGGGCCATGCGTCGCACGCGGTTAGAGCCAGAGCGATGCCAAGGATGAAAAACGTCCGCATAAAGGCTGTGTATGATTGTTTGTCGCTGTCCACAAATGGTCGCTTCCGCTGGGGCAGCTTTCGGGGAGGGCTAAGCGGACTTAGATGCAGTCGCCTGTGGAACAGACCGCAAGAAGGCCCACGAGGGGCAAGGCAGGAATACCGATGATCGTATAGATGACCATCAACCCGACGGTAATTTTACGCGACCATCCCGCCGACGCGATAGCCACCATGCCAATGAGCCATGCCAGAACAAGTATGGCATACGTCAGAGGCCTCGATCCGAGTGCGAACAAGCCGGTGTGCGCGGCGGCAACCAGCAGCAAAGCAGGTGCTATAACCATGGCGATTGCTGCATTTAATGAACGAACCATGCCGCATTCTCGCACGATGACGGGCGTTCGAGCAACGTCTGGTTACAGGCGCCAGCAGACCAGTCATTAACGGCGAAAACTGGTCGTTCGCGGCCGAGCCTATTGGGGGCGCGGCGCATGATCCTGCCGTAACGATCCTCGCTGCGCTCGGAGACCCACCCCCGGCCCTTCCTGGAAGGGAGGTTGTGTAGGCTTGGCGGCAGTGTGGCTATGGATCAAGGCGTCTCGGTTGCCGATCCCTTGGGTGCGGGGACGCTATCCTTCGCGCTCAGCACGGTCGCGGGCGGGCCTTTCTCTATCGCAGCCGCCAGTTGGCCTACGGCCGCGCAGTTCGCCTTGCACAGGCCCTGCGCCTGGGCGAGATTTTCCTTGGCCTTGGCGATGGCGCCCTTTTCGACCATCGCCTCGCCCTGGCCCACCAGAGCGGTGACGTCATTGGGTTCCAGCAACAGCGCCTCGCGATAGAGGCGGATCGCCTTGCCCTGCAAACCCTGCGCCCGCGCCACCTGCGCCAGTTCGATATAGGCGGTGCGGTTGCGCGGATCGACCGCCAGCGCACTTTCCAGCGCGTCGGTCGCGCCCTGATAATTGCCCGCCTTGCGCGCCGCCTCGCCCGCCTTCTGCCATTCGACCGACAGCGGCGAAATCTGCGAATCCGGGCGCTGCGACAGGCCTGCGCTGGAAACGGTGGTCAGCAGGACGGCCAAAGCGACCGAAGCAGGGGTAAAACGCATGCACAACTCCAGCCATGTTTCAGGCGCTGATTCCGGTCCGGATTCCGGTGGCCAAGTCTCGCGATTTTGCGGGCGCTTGTCCATCGACTCTTTCACGCCGTCCGTCGCAGCCGCGCGAAATAGAAACCGTCCGTCCCGTCATGGCCCGGCGTCAGCAGCAGCCCGTCGCCATGGGCGCGGCCCACCGCCGCTTCGATCCGTTCGACGGTCCAGCCGTCATGCCGTTCCAGAAATGCCCGCACCTGATCCCGCCCCTCCCGGTCCGTCAGCGCGCAGACAGCATAGATCAACGCCCCGCCCGGCGCCAGCAGGGGAGCCGCGAAATCCAGGATCCGCGCCTGTTCCGCCGCCATCCGGTCGAGCCGCGCCGGGGTCAGCCGCCAGCGCGCCTCCGGATTGCGCCGCCATGTGCCGGTGCCCGAACAGGGCGCGTCGACCAGCACGACGTCCGCCCGGCCCTTCAGGCTTTCCAGCGCGCCCGCCTCATGCCCCTGGTCCAGCAGCAGCGTCTCGATGAAGGTCGCCCCGGCGCGATCGGCGCGTGGATCGAGCCGGGCGAGGCGCGAACGGATGGTGTCGGCGGCGATCAGCACGCCCTTGCCGCCCATCGCCGCGGCCAATGCCAGCGTCTTGCCCCCCGCCCCGGCGCAAAGGTCGATCACGGTCATGCCCGGCGCGGCGGCGCAGGCGGCGGAGATCAACTGGCTGCCCGCATCCTGCACCTCGACCTGGCCCCATTTCCAGGGATCGCTCTGCTCGACCGGCGCGCCTTCGGGCAGGCGCAGGGCGTCGGGCAGTCCGGCGATCCGGGCCGCATCGGGATAATGTTGCGCGACCCGGTCCGGATCGCCCTTCAGCCGGTTGACGCGCAGGTCGACCGGCGCACGGCCCAGCAGGGCGCCCCGCTCCACCGGCGCGGCGAGCAGCGGTTCGATCCAGCCGGGCACGACGCCCGCCGGGG
>NZ_ATDO01000075.1:0-35464 GCF_000445085.1 Sphingobium sp. HDIP04
CCACCCCCTGACCCCCTCCCGCCTGCGGGAGGGGGCGTCCGCTCTCCACTCAATTTGCATCCCCAGGCCAAATCTCCATGCACCCCGAAGTTGCGCGAACCGGGCGCTCTCGCTAGAGAGCGCGCATCGAACAAACAGACAAGTCAGGAGCAGGCCGTGGCCGGCCACAGCAAATTCAAGAACATCATGCATCGCAAGGGCGCGCAGGACAAGAAGCGCTCCTCGATGTTCTCCAAGCTCAGCCGCGAAATCACCGTCGCGGCGAAGATGGGCATGCCCGATCCGGACATGAACCCGCGCCTCCGCCTCGCGGTCAACGCCGCCAAGGCGCAGTCCATGCCCAAGGACAATATCCAGCGCGCGATCGACAAGGCGATCGGCGGCGACATGGAGAATTACGAGGAAATTCGCTACGAGGGCTATGGCCCTGGCGGCGTCGCCATCATCGTCGAGGCGCTGACCGACAACCGCAACCGGACCGCGACCAATGTCCGCACCGCCTTCTCCAAGAATGGCGGCAATCTGGGCGCTTCGGGCGCCGTCAGCCATGGTTTCGACCGCATGGGCCTCATCACCTATCCGGCGAGCGCGGGCGATGCCGACGCGATCTTCGAAGCGGCGCTGGAGGCCGGCGCGGACGACGTGTCCTCGAACGAGGACGAGCATGAGATCTGGACCGCCATGGACGCGCTGCACGAAGTCGCCAGGGCGCTGGAGGCCAAGCTCGGTCCGGCGGAAGGCGCCAAGCTCGCCTGGAAGCCCCAGACCACCGTCGAAGTGGACGAAAGCAATGCGGCGACGCTGATGAAGCTGGTCGACACGCTGGAGGACGATGACGACGTCCAGACCGTCTGGGGCAATTACGAAGTCTCCGACGAGGTCATGGAGAAGCTGGGTTGATCCTTCCCCTTCCCTCTTCCCGGCGGGGAGAGGGACGCGAAGTTCCGGGCGCCTTGCCGCTTCGGCGAAGCTGGACAAGCCTCCCCATCCTCTCCCGCGACCGGGCGAGCGAAATATCATGATCATCCTGGGCCTGGACCCCGGCCTGGGCACGACCGGCTGGGGCCTGATCGCCGCCGACGGCAACCGGCTGACCCATATCGCCAACGGCCAGATCAAGACCGATTCGGACATGGCGCTGGCGAGCCGGCTGCTGGTGCTCGATCTGGCGCTGACCGACCTCATCCTCGAACATCAGCCCAATGGCGCCGCGGTCGAGGAGGTGTTCCTGAACGTGAATCCGCAATCGACGCTGAAACTCGGCCAGGCGCGCGGCGTGGTGCTGCTGGCCGCGTCGCGCTCCGGCATGGAGGTGGGCGAATATGCCGCCCGGCTGGTCAAGAAATCCGTGGTCGGCGTCGGCAATGCGTCGAAGGAGCAGGTCCACGCCATGGTCTCCCGCCTTCTCCCCGGCGCGAAGGTCGCTGGACCCGACGCATCGGATGCGCTGGCCGTGGCGATCACGCACGCCCACCACCTGGCCAGCGCGAGGCGGATTCCGCGGAAGTAGGTGGAGCGATTGGGGCGGGAACTGACCAATAGCTGACATCAGTTTCCGTAGTTTCCGTCACCCCGGGCTTGACCCGGGGTCCCGCTTTCTTGTCTGAGCGCCCGCCTCGTCCAAGGCAGCGGGACCCCGGATCAAGTCCGGGGTGACGAATAGGGGAAGGTCCGCAATCCACCCCTATCCGCTATTCCTCAGCGCCGTCGCGATCGCGTTGATCGACAATTCTATGCCTTCCTTGATGCGCGGGTCGTCCTCGCCGCTGCGGTGGCGCTTCATCAGTTCGACCTGGAGCAGGTTCAGCGGCTCGATATAGGGCAGGCGCAGACGGATCGACGTGTCGAGCTTCGGATTCCTCTCCAGCAGGCGCGATTGGCCGGTGGCGGCGAGCAAGCCGTCATGGGTCATGTCCCAGCCGCCTCTTATGCGGTCGAAAATCTCCGCGCCCCTCGCCTGATCCTCCACCAGCGGCAGATAATGGGCGGCGATGCCGAGGTCTGACTTGGCCAGCACCATCTCCAGATTGGCGAGCGCGGATTGCAGGAAGGACCAGTGCTGCGCCATGTCCGCCAACAACGCCTTGTCCTCGAAGGCGGAAAGCGCGTGACCCACGCCGTACCAGCCCGGCAGCATCACCCGCGCCTGCGCCCAACTGAACACCCAGGGGATGGCGCGCAGATCCTCGATCCGGGTGCTCTTGGTGCGGCTGGCCGGACGGGAGCCGATCTTGAGGCCGGAAATTTCCTGGATCGGGGTCAATTGCCGGAAGAATTCCTTGAACCCGTCGGTGCCGTAGACCAGGTCGCGATAGGCGGCGAAGGCGGTCTTCGACAATTGGTCCATAGCGGCGGCGAAGCGGGCGGCGTCGCGGTCGGACAGGACTTCGGGTTCCAGGCTGGCGAGCAGGGTCGCGCTGGTCGTCGCCTCCAAATTGGTCATGGCGACGTCGCGGGTGCCGAATTTGGCCGCGATCACCTCGCCCTGTTCGGTGATGCGGATGCGGCCCTGCACCGTGCCCTTGGGCTGCGCCTGGATCGCCGCGAAGGAAGAACCGCCGCCGCGCCCGACCGCGCCGCCGCGGCCGTGGAAAAGCTGCATCGCCGTGCCCGCTTCGGCAAAGACCGGGGCCAGCGCCTTGCTCGCCTGGAACAGCCCCCAGGTGGAGGTGATGTAGCCGCCGTCCTTGTTGCTGTCGGAATAGCCGATCATCACTTCCTGATGGCCGCGTTCCCGCACCACGCCCCCTACCTCCGGCAGGCCGAAATAGGCGGCCATGATCTTGGGCGCGGCCTCCAGGTCGGCGATGGTTTCGAACAACGGCACGGCCATGATCGCGGCCTGCGGCGGCCCGCCGTCCGCGCCCGCGCGCCACAGGCCCGCTTCCTTGAGGATGATGTTGACCTCCAGCAGGTCGGAAACGCTTTCCGCCTTGGAGATGATATAATGGGTGATGCATTGCGGGCCGTAGATGCGGTGCGCCTCCGCCGCGGCATGGACGATGGCGAGTTCGGAGGCGGTCCTTTCCGAATATTCGAAAAAGGGCGTGCCGAGCGGCCGGTTGTTCGCCAGTTCCCGCCGCAGCAGGGCGATGCGGGCATATTCGTCGAGGCCGGCATAGTCCGCCTCGACGCCGGCGACTTTCAGCAGTTCGGCCACCACGTCCTGGTGGACGTCGCTATTCTGCCGCATGTCGAGCGTGGCGAGATGGAAGCCGAAGGTCTCGACCGCGCGGATCAGGCGGCCGAGCGCGCCGCCCGTCGCCAGGGCGCCATTGCCCTCGCTCGCCAGGCCCTGCGCCACCGTCACCAGATCGCGCCGCAGGTCGGCCGGGCTGGCATAGGGTTCCCCCTTGAGCGCCGAGGGGCGGGGCGCGGCCTTGCCGACCAGCGACCTGTGGGTTGCGGCCAGACGGGCGTATATGCCGGAAATCGCCCGGCGATAGGGTTCGTCCTGGCGGCTGGGGGAGATGTCACCGCTGGCGTCGGCCAGGTCCAGCACCGCCTGCGACACATGGGCCAGTTCGGTCGAGAGCGACAGTTCCGCGCCCAGGGCGTGGAGCGCATCCATATAAAAGCCCAACGCCGCCTCGCAGCCCTTGGCGAGCGCCAATCGAAGCTGCGGCGCCTGGACGAAGGGATTGCCGTCGCGGTCCCCGCCGATCCAGTTGCCCACGCGCAGGAAGCTCTGCGGGCGCGCGCCCAGCACCCGTTCCCAGCGGGCATAAAGCGCGGGCAGCACGGGCAGGAAGACGTCGCGGAAATAGGCGAGGACATTTTCGATCTCGTCCGCGACGAACAGCTTTTCCCGGCGCAGCGGCCGCGTCTGCCACAGCAGCGCGATCTGGCGGAATATCGCCTCGTCCAGATTCTCTCCCTCATCGGTTTCCGTCCGGCCGCCATCCTTGAGCAGCATCAGGTCGGCGATGCGGTTCTTGTGGTCGATCATGCTCTTGCGCCGCACCTCGGTCGGGTGGGCGGTCAGGACCGGGACGATCAGGGCGTGGGACAGCAGGTCGAGCACGGCCTGGCGTCCTATTCCGTGGGATTGCAGCTTTTCGACGGCGGAGGCGACGTCCGCGCCCGGCTCGGCGGCGACGCCCTGGCGATCCTCGGCCAGGTTGGCGAGCATCGAGAACAGCATGAAGCCGCGCACGAAGCTGAGCGTGTCGTCGAGGTTCAGCGCATCCAGGCCGGTGTCGACCACGTCCGCGCCATGCAGGCCCCGCGCCCGGTCGACGGAGGCGGAGCGGATATATTCGGTCTGCTTGTAGATCTTCTCCCCGCCATAGGCGCGGATGACGTCGCCCAGCAGCCGGCCGAGATAGCGGATGTCGGGATTCTGGGTGATCGCCGGCACGGAGGAGGATGCAAGAGTCGCCATGATGGATCGATGCTGCACCGCAACAATGGGATGGTCAAGGGAATCCGGTCCGGTGCCGCCCCGCCTGATAGGTTGGCGTGTTCCTGCGAAGGCAGGAACCCAGGCCCGTCCTCCCCGCATTATCGCAGAGTTTCAACTTATTCTGCGGACTTGCGCGAAGCCCCTGCCCTGGGCCAAAGAACCCCTGTGACCGCCAGCATCAGCATAGGAAGCGACAGCAACGGCAATGCCGTTCTGGTCGATGTCGAGGAATTGCTTGCCACCCGGCTGCTCGTCCAGGGCAATTCGGGGTCGGGCAAGTCGCACCTGCTGCGCCGATTGCTGGAGGAAAGCGCCGCGCTGGTCCAGCAGGTGGTGATCGATCCGGAGGGCGACTTCGTCACGCTGGCGGATGAATATGGCCATGTGGTGATCGATGCCGGCGATTATAATGAGCGCGAAATCGTCAAGATGGCGATGCGCATCCGCGAACACCGCGCCTCCGTCGTGCTGAGCCTGGAATCGCTGGAGCTGGAGGCGCAGATGAAATGCGCCGCGACCTTCCTGTCGACGCTGTTCGACGCGCCCCGCGATCATTGGTATCCGGCGCTGGTGGTGGTGGACGAGGCGCAGATGTTCGCTCCGGTGGCGGCGGGCGACGTATCGGACGAGGCGCGTCGGCTTTCGCTGGCGGCGATGACGAACCTGATGTGCCGGGGGCGCAAGCGGGGGCTGGCGGGCGTGATCGCGACGCAGCGGCTGGCGAAGCTGGCCAAGAATGTCGCGGCGGAAGCGTCCAATTTCCTGATGGGGCGCACCTTCCTGGACATCGACATGGCGCGGGCCGCCGACCTGCTGGGCATGGAACGGCGGCAGGCGGAGCAGATCCGCGACCTGGAGCGCGGACGATTCCTGGCCTTGGGACCGGCCATTTGCCGGCGGCCGGTGGCGGTGAAGATCGGATCGGTCAAGACCAGCACGCGGGGCGGCACGCACAAGCTGATGCCACCGCCGGTCGCGGCGACGGGAAATCTGCAGGAATTGCTGTTCGCCGGCGCCGGCGAGGAGGAGGCGCTGCCCCCTCCGCCGCCGCGCGTCGAGCCGCCGCCCCTGCCCGCCGAGGAACTGATGCGGGCGCTGGCCGCCGCGCCTTCGGCCAAGCCTGCCGCGCCGGAACTGGACTTCGGGCAGAATGAGCCGGTGGTGATCGCCGTGCTGGAGGAGATCGTCGCCGATCTGGGCGATGCGCAGCCCGGCGTATCGACGCTCTACCAGGATTTCGGCGTGCGGTGCCGGATGAAGGGATTGCGCCAGCCGCCGCTCGACCTGCCCGCCTTCCGCAGGCGTTTCGCCATGGCGCAGGCCGGCATGTTCGACGCCGGCGATCCGCGCTGGGCCGATGCGATGAAGGCGGCGGAGACCCTGCCGGAGGACATGCTCGCGCCCTTCCTGCTGATTGCGCGGGCGGCGATGCAAGGGCTGCCCTGTCCCGACGATGCGGCGCTGGCCCGCGCCTATGGCACCAGTTCGCCGGGGCGCGTGCGGCGGCTGATCGACTATATGGAAAAGCTGGGCGTGATCGTGGCGCGCACCGATTTCGGCGGGCGGCGGTCGATCGGCGTGCCGCAACTGGGCCTCAGCACGGCGGCGGCCGAGGGATGAGCGCTTCGGTCCTGTTCGTGTGCCTGGGGAATATCTGCCGTTCGCCGCTGGCGGAAGCGGCGCTGCGCGCGGAGGCGGAGCGGGCAGGCCTTTCGGTGACGGTGGATTCGGCCGGGACCGGCGATTGGCATGTCGGATCGCCGCCGGACCGGCGGGCGCAGGCGGTGGCGTTGCGGCACGGGATCGACATTTCCGGCTATCGCGGGCGGCAGGTGACGGCGGGGGATTTCCGGCGGTTCGACCATGTCTTCGCGCTGGATGCGGGGAATTTGAGGAACTTGCGGCGGATCCGGCCGTCGGACGGAACGGCAGAGTTGCGGTTGCTGATGGACCTGGTGCCGGGACGCGAGGGAAGCGGCGTGACCGATCCTTATTTCGGCGACGATGCCGGCTTCGACGTGACCTGGGACGACGTCACGCGGGCGGCGCGGGCGATCGTGGAGCGGCTGCTGGAGCAGGAGTAGCGATTTCCATTCCGGTCGCGGCCGGAATGTGATTCGGACGATCCCGGCCCAAGGCCTGTGGGGATTTAGGCCGCGTGGACAAATTCGGAATGTCGGGAAATGGCCAATGGCGGACATCAGTTTCCGTCACCCCGGACGTGATCCGGGGTCCCGCTTTCTTTCTGAGTGCGCGCCCAGCCCAAGGCAGCGGGACCCCGGATCAAGTCCGGGGTGACGAATAGGGGGGAGGGGTGACGAATAGGGGGAAGGTCCGATCCCCACTCAAATCATTCAGTCTGGCGAGTCTTGAATTTGTCCACGCTGCCTAGGGCTGTCGGGGCGAATCGAAGATCGCGTTTAGGCAGGCGGCGATGCGCACGCCGGCCCGCCGCAGCCGGTCGTCCAGTTCGGCGCGATGCCGATAGGCATAGTCCCAGGAAAGGTTCGGGTCCGCCGGATAGATCGTCTTGCGCAGGGCGATGCTCTCACGGGTCCAGATGTCCGGATCGCACAGGCTCCAGCCGATCGTCTGTTCCGGCGTGATGGAGCGCGACAGCCAGTCCGCATATTCCGAATAGGACAAGGCGCGCTGCTCGATCAGGCCCGAATCCCAGACCGAATGCAGGTTGCTCTGCGCGCCGAAGAACGTGACCTTCACATCATTGCCGCCCCGGTCGTCCCCACCGCCGACATGCAGCGGCTGGTGCAGGTCGCCGATGATATGGACGATGAAACGCAGCGCCGCGCGGCGGTCGTCCAGCGATGCCCCGGGGTCGCGAAGCGTCGCCGTGAACCGGGTCAGCGCGGTCACCGCGTCGCCCTCCTTCGGCGCGTCCGAGGCGGCGTAGCGGTCGCCCTCCCTGACGGTGACATAATGCCAGGGGCTGGCCGTCCTGCGCCAATATTCGGCGGGGTCGGACCGCATGTCGTCGGGCCAGGTCGAAGCCTCCGCCAGATCCTCGGTCCCCAGCAGCAGGCGGACCTGCGCGCGGGCGACGCCGCTCAGGTTGCGATCGGCTATGGCGCCGGTGACGCGATGGCCGACAGGCCCCCAGGCCTGGGCGGGCGCGGCGGCGAGGAGCGGCAGGACGAGGAGCAGGGCAAGGCGCATGATGACCTCATACAGCTTTGCCCCGGCGGGACCAGCGGGCTTTTTCAGAGGGTTGCCTCAGCCTGCGAAACGGAAGCCGATCCACAGCGTCCGGGGCGTGCCCAGGTCGATGGACCCTCCGGCATTGCGGGTGATCACTTCCTCATCAAAGAGATTCTCGCCGCGCGCGACCAGGGTCACGCCATGGCCGAGCGGCAGGCGCGCCACCGCGTCGACAGTCAGCGCATGAGGCAACACGTCCTTCTGGAGGTCGTCCTCATATTGCTTGCCGACATAGCGCAGGGTGGCGGAGAGCGCCGGTCCCTGCTTCGGTTCCCAGGCCAGCGTGGCGCTCGCGGCATGGCGCGGGCTTTGCGCCGGCGTCAGGCCGTCAAAGCCCTCTCCCGGCGCATGCACCGTGCTGTGGCTATAGGCATAGGATGCCGAAAGCAGGAAATCGCTCACCCGACCGATGGCGGTCAGTTCAATGCCCTTGGCGGTGATATGGTCGACATTCTGCCGCTCACGGGTGTTGGTGCGATTGACGAGCGTGACATTGGCGATGGCGTCGTCCAGCCGGTTTATGAAGCCGGTGGCGGAAAGGGTCAGGCCCGTGACCGGGCTGACGTCGATGCCCGCCTCCACGCCCTTCAGCTTTTCGGGCGTCAGCGCGGCATTGGCCAATGTCGTGATCGGGAAGACCACGAACGGCCGGTAAAGTTCGTTCAGCGTCGGCAGGCGAAAGCCGCTATAGGCCGCGCCGCGCAGGGCGAGGGCATCGCTGATCCGGTAGAGCGCGCCGACCCTTCCGGAAAACTGCCAGTCGGAGCGATCGGCAAAGCTGTTGTTGGCCGCGCCGGTGCCGCTGGCGCGATAGAAGCCGTCGCTGATCGTCCAGCGATCCGCCCGCGCGCCGCCGGTCAGGACCAGCCGGCCCAGCGTCCAGTCATCCTCGGCGAAGACGCCGGTGGTGATCTGCTCGCCGCCCGCGTGACGGCGGGAGGTCACGGTGTTGGCCGCGATATTGGCGTTATAGGCATCCTCGAACATGTCGCCGCTGGCGAAGCGGGTGTCCGCGCCGATGCGCAGCACATGGTCGGGGCCGACCGGCGGCCGCAGCTCGATCTTGCCGCCGATGCCGGTCGAGGGCGTATTGCGCTGGTCGAGCGACTTGCGGAAGGTGGAGGCCGAAATCACGATGTTGGAGAAGTTGCGCGCCTGGATATAGGCGAGCGCATCGACCTGCCACGCGCCGCGGGAAATGAAGCGGATGCTGGCGTCCTGCCCCTCGCTCATGCTGTCCGCGCCCTGGAAGCGCAGGGTCCGTTCGTCGTGGAAGATGGTGCCCCGAAACTGGATTTCCGACGTGGCGGACAGCGGCGCGACGGCGCGCAAATTGGTGGACCATCCGTCATAGGCGGCGGGCGCGGTGGCGGCGACGCGCTGGTCCCTGGGCGTGGTCAGGAAGCCGTCGCCCCGGTCCCAGCGACCCGACAGCGAGACATAGCCGCCGCCCAGGTCGGGCGTCAGGCTGGCGGTCAGTTCGGTCGCGTCCTTGCTGCCGTAGAAGGCGCTGGCCGCGAAGGTCGGAAGCTGGTCACGCGTGGCGCTGGCGAGTTCGATGGTCCCCGCCACGGCGCCCGCGCCGAAGGCCCCTATGCCGCCGCCGCGCGTGACCCGAACCACCGACAGGCGGTCGGGCACGAGCGCGCTGAACGGGATATAGCCGAAAAAGGGATCGGCCATCGGCACGCCGTCGAGCAGCACCAGCGTCCGGCTGGATGCGTTGCCGCCCAGGGCGCGCAGCGTCGCCCCCTGCGCCGAGGGATTGGCAGAGCGGCTGTCGGAACGGCGGAACTGCTGGAATCCCGCCACGTCGCCCAGCACGCTTTCGATCCGGCCGGAGGCGCTGTTGGTCAGCCGGTCCCGGTCGATGATCACCGATCCATAGGCCGGGGTGCCCGGCGGCAGGGAAAGCCCCTCCCCCGTCACGACGATGCGGTCCGGATCGGGCGCCTCCGTCGCCGCGGCCGCAACCGTTGGAATTGCGGCCAGAACCAGTGACAGCGGAAGATATTTCATCGGCGCCCTTTCCTCTCTTTGGGACAGGGACTAAGGGCGCGGCGTCGGAAGTTCAAGCGACCCTTTTTCCGGTTGACGACGCCAGAATCTTGTCGATGGTCAACGGATAGTCGCGCAGCCGCACGCCCGTGGCGTTGTAGATGGCGTTGGCGACCGCCGCCCCCGCCCCGCAAATGCCCAGTTCGCCGACGCCCTTGGCCTTCATGGGGGAACTCTTGTCGTCCAGTTCGTCGATGAACAGCACGTCCTGATGCGGGATGTCGGCATGGACCGGCACCAGATATTCGGCCATGTCGTGGTTGACGAAGAAGCCGAAGCGCGTGTCGACGCTCAGTTCCTCCATCAGCGCCGCGCCGACGCCCATGGTCATCGCGCCGATCACCTGGCTGCGCGCCGATTTGGGGTTGAGGATGCGCCCGGCGGCAAAGGCGCCGCCCATGCGGCTGATGCGCACCTCCGCCGTGTCGATGTCCACGCCCACCTCGCAGAAATGCGCGCCGAAGGTCGCCTGCGCATAGCGTTTGTCGAGGTCGCCATAATCCATGCTGTCCTCCGCCCACAGGCCTTCCCGCCCCGCCAGCGTCCCCAGCGGCTGCGACTGGTTGCCCAGGCGCACCAGGCCATCTTCGAACAGCCCCTTGTCCGCCGGGAAGCCGGCCTTTTCCGCCAGCTTGGCGCGCAGGGCCATGGCAGCGGCATAGACGCCCGCCGTGGAGCTGTTGGCGCCCCATTGGCCGCCCGATCCCGCCGATACCGGGAAACGGCTGTCGCCCAGGCGCACCGACACGGCCTCCAGCGGCACGCCCAGCATTTCCGCCGCCGTCTGGGCGATGATAGTGTAGCTGCCGGTGCCGATGTCGGTCATGTCGGTTTCGACCGTCACATGCCCCCTGGCGTCGACGCCGATCCGCGCGCCCGACTTGGCGACAAGATTGTTGCGGAAGGCGGTGGCGACGCCCATGCCGACCAGCCAGCGCCCGTCGCGCACCTGCCCTGGCTTGGGATTGCGGCGGTTCCAGCCGAAGCGCGCCGCCCCCTCGCGCAGGCATTCGACCAGCTTCCGGCTGGAAAAAGGACGCTGCGGTCCGGCTTCGGGATCATATTGCACGTCGTTGCGGATGCGCAGTTCGACCGGATCGACGCCGCATGCCTCCGCCAGTTCGTCCATCGCGACTTCCAGCGCGAGCAGGCCCACCGCCTCGCCAGGCGCGCGCATGGCGTTGCCCTCCGGCAGGTCGAGCGTCGACAGGCGGTGCGTCGTCAGCCGGTTGGGGCCGCGATAGAGCAGCCGCGTCTGCTGCGCCGCCGTTTCCGCGCCGCCGCCCGGCAGGTCGCCCGACCAGACCTCATGAGCGATGGCGTCGATCACGCCCTGCTTGTCGGCGCCGATGCGGATACGCTGGATGGTGGCGGGACGGTGGACGGTGTTGTTGGGGATTTGCGGCCGGGCGATGGCGACCTTGACCGGGCGGCCGACCAGGCGCGATCCCAGCGCCGCCAGCAGCGCGTCGGCGCGCACCCACAGCTTCGCGCCGAAGCCGCCGCCGATATAGGGCGAGACGAGGCGGATATTTTCCGGCGGGATTTTCAACGTCTTCGCCATTTCGCCTACGCCCCAGGCGATCATCTGGTTCGATGTCCAGAGCGTGAGCTTGTCGCCGTTCCAGGCGGCGATGGTCGCATGCGGCTCCATCATCGCATGGCTCTGGTCCGGCGTGGTGTAGCTCTGGTCGATCTTCACCGCCGCCTTGGCGAAACCGGCCTCGAAATCGCCCGCCCTGGTGTCGGCGGGGCCGCCGAAGCCGGGCGGGGGCGGAACGCCCTTGTCCCGCTCCGCCGCCAGGTCGAAGCGGCCCTGTTCGGGCGCATAGTCGATGCGGACGAGCCGCGCGGCGTCGCGGGCGTTTTCCAGCGTGTCGGCGATCACCAGCGCCACCGCCTGCTCATAATGTTCGATCTGCGGCCCGCCGAGCAGATGGGCGGTGTTGAAATTGCCCTTGCCGAGCGGCCCCGCATTCTGGTGCGTGACGATGCCCAGCACGCCGGGCGCGGCTTCGGCGGCGCGCAGGTCCATGGCGCCGATCCGCCCCTTGGCGATGGCCGATCCCACGATCCAGCCATAGGCGGCGTTGGGCGCGGCGTCGTGCCGTTCATAGGCATAGGGGGCAGTGCCGGTGACCTTGGCAGGGCCGTCGATCCGGTCATGGGCAACGCCGACGACGCGGCCCCGGTCGATGGGATTGGTGGTGGCTGGCGTGTCGAACTTCATGGCTCAGGCCCCCTTCTGACGGTAGAGCGAGGCAAGGGTGCGGGCGGTCAGTTGCTGCTTGAAGGCATTGTGCGCGGTGGGCCGCGCGCCGCTCAGCGCAGCGTCCGCCACGGCGGCCGCACCCGACGGGGCGGCGGCATCGGCGGCGTCGGTGCGCCATGGCTTGGCCCCTATGCCGCCGAAAGCGAAGCGCGCCCGGCCATCCTTCTGAAACACCGCCGCGACCGACACCAGCGCGAAGGCATAGGAGGCCCGGTCGCGCACCTTGCGATAGACATGGGTGCCGCCCAAGGGCTTGGGCAGGGTGACTGAGGTGATGAGTTCGCCGGGTTTCAGCGCATTTTCGATATGCGGCGTCTCGCCCGGCAGTAGGTGGAAGTCCGCGATCGGGATGGACCGGCGGCCGCCATCGGCGCCCACCGTGTCGACCTGCGCGTCGAGCAGGCGAAGCGCCACCGCCATGTCGGACGGGTGCTGCGCGATGCAGGCGTCGCTGGTGCCCAGGATCGCCAGGCTGCGGCTCATCCCCTTGATCGCGCCGCAGCCGCTGCCGGGCTGGCGCTTGTTGCAGGGCATGCGCGTGTCATAGAAATAGGGGCAGCGGGTGCGCTGGAGCAGGTTGCCGCCGGTGGTCGCCTTGTTGCGAAGCT
Organism: Sphingobium sp. HDIP04; assembly: GCF_000445085.1. Lineage (NCBI taxonomy): Bacteria > Pseudomonadati > Pseudomonadota > Alphaproteobacteria > Sphingomonadales > Sphingobiaceae > Sphingobium > Sphingobium sp. HDIP04. Next base: position 12,560 of record NZ_ATDO01000075.1, read on the forward strand.
GTCCCGAAGCGCCCGCCAGCAAGGCGCGGCTCAGCACCGCATAATCGCGGCGGACGGTCCTGTCGGCGGCGAGATCAGTATTGCGGACCATCGCGCCGATTTTCAGGCCGCCTTCCGCCGTCGGCTCGATGCGGTCGAGGCCGAGATGGTTGACGTCGATCAGATGGGTCGGCGTCTCGATCTGCAGCTTCATCAGGTCGAGCAGGTTGGTGCCGCCCGCGATGAAGCGCGCGCCCTGGGTGCTGGCGGCGGCCTTCGCCGCCTCCTCGACGCTGGCGGCGCGGCTGTAGGTGAAGGGCCTCATGCCTTATCCTCCCCCGCTACCTCGCGGATCGCCGCGACGATGTTGGGATAGGCGGCGCAGCGGCAGATGTTGCCGCTCATCCGCTCGCGCACCTCGCTCTCGGAAAAGGCGACGCGGTCGAGATCTTCGGTGGCATGGCTGGGGATGCCCGCCTCGATCTCCTCCAGCACCGCCACCGCCGAGCAGATCTGGCCGGGCGTGCAATAGCCGCATTGATAGCCGTCATGGGTGATGAAGGCGCGCTGCATCGGGTGGAGCTTCTCCGGCGTGCCGAGTCCTTCGATGGTGGTCACATGATCGCCCTCATGCATCACCGCCAGGGTGAGGCAGCTATTGATCCGCCGCCCCTCCACGATCACCGTGCAGGCGCCGCACTGGCCATGGTCGCAGCCCTTTTTCGTGCCGTTGAGGTGCAGATGCTCGCGCAGGGCGTCGAGCAGGGTGGTGCGGGGATCGAGTTGCAGGTGCACCTCGCGGCCGTTCACGGTCAGTCCTACGGCGTTCATGCGGGCCTGCTCCTTCTGGCGTTGCGGGCGGCCAGGGGCGGCGGCCTGCGCCTCGCCCAGCACGGGAATGGCGGCAGCGGCGACGGCGCTGCCCTGAAGCAAGCCGCGGCGCGTCAACGGTTCTGGCATGCTATGCTCCTCCTCCTGCCCCGCCATAAGAGGCGAAGGGCGATCATATCCGTCGTTGCTCACTGATTTGACAGGCAGGATGGTAGCATATGGCCATGCAACGCCAAGCCGCAAGGTGGATAAACCGGCTATTGAGGGCCAAATCGGGCGTGAGGCGAAAAAAATGACTTTATGCAGATTCTCCCTTGCCGAGGTGGGAAGCCGCTGCTAGTTGCCCCCCACCCGCCGAGAGGGACATCCTCCGGCCGCCAGAGCGGGCGTAGCTCAGGGGTAGAGCACAACCTTGCCAAGGTTGGGGTCGAGGGTTCGAATCCCTTCGCCCGCTCCAGAATTCCATTGAAAATCAGTGATCTATGACCGCGGCCTGAAAAGGTCTGCGGGTCAGGTGAATTTGCGGGTCCACGGCGGGTCCACCATCAAGCCTCGCTTCAGCGTGCCCGGTAGGGTGTTGGGCTGAGGGGCCTCAATTTTTGCGAGCTTTATCTCCCATCGCCAATGCGGACGATCGGAAGACTCGAATGTCCCCTCAGCGACGCGGATTCTAAATCCCAGAGCCATGACATATCGGGTTGCCGCTGCGCACGCGATCGGCGCGGCTGTTACCGGCTTGTGCGAGGAAGATGCCTTTGCGAGGGTATGACGGTACAAAACACGATTGGAGGCGCTTTCAAATGTGAGACAGCCGGCCAAGTGATTTTCGTCAACTGTAAAAAGCGGCGCTACGTGGACCTGGCCATTGTTCATGCTCCAGTTCAGCCGCAAAATCCTGGTTCCCAATCCTGCGGCAGGCCGATGCCGCGATAAATTGCACGCCAAGCGCAAGCTTTACGACCGAAAGCCGCGTCAATCCTGCGGCCGCATATCGGCTCTGCACATAGTCCGGGAGAGCAGTGGCAACAGCGGCGACGATGGGGTCGTCACGATGGGGACTGAGCGCTGCCAATCTTCGCGCCAGCTCTTCATGATTGTGCCCCACGTCGCGCCGGGCAAGCGCCTTGGGATCTTCGCCGAGATCGATCAGAGCCGCTTTCATCGATAATTCGGCGGTCAGGCAGATGGACTGCACGACAGAATCCACGCTGAAACCGCTCGCCAGGATGTTGGAAACGTCCTCGAGATTCGACAGCGCCAGGCGCCAAAGTTCGGAAGGCGGCTGAGCTTTCCCGCCATCGATGCCGTAGGTCAAATCGTAGAGGTCAGCAAACGCGAAGGCGCTGCAGGCAGCGATAGCCGCGTCACCGCGGCACCAGCGAATCCATTCTTCGTGCGCCTCAAAGCCCAAGCCGTTATGAATCGAGACCGAACACGTCCCGAAGATCACGGCGACCGTCACCTTGCGGACGGTGTCCACGGAAGCCGCGAGACCGACGCCCTTCCCGGGCCATGCCTCATCGACCTGTGGAAACAGCCGGCGATAATCCTCCATGACCCGGTCGACATCCGGATTGCCGAGGACTCCCATTACGAAGCCGCCCCCGAGGATCGCCATCGCGGCACGCATGGGGCGCGCATGCATGGCAACGCCGGCTTGGGCGAACTCAGCGTCGAGCCGCAGGAGATCCCGATCGGTCCAGGTCGTCATGCGACCGAGACATCGAAGGACGGCCAAGCTCGCCGGAATGTCCTCAATGCCTTGGTGCGGGCCTCGTCCAAGGCGCGGGCGGCGCTATGATCGACCATGAAAACAGGGCAGTTTGGATCGTCGCAGGAACAGTGCCGAATGCTCTGATCGGCAAGGTGGTGTTTGAAGACTCGGCGAATCTCGTCGAGCTCGCGCACGACTTTCGTCATTTTTGCCCGCGTTCCGGCATCTCGCAGGGTGTGCAGCGACGGCAATCGGCGAATTTCCGTTCCGTCCCGTGTTCGCCAGATCCCGGTATTGAGCGCGCCGATCATATCCTCGATCGCCTGCTGAAAGGCGGGTAGAGAGCTTTCAGTCTGGAAGGGCGTTCGGAAGGCTGGCCGCTCGAACACCGCGGCCATGATCCGCAGGGTATCCTCATCGGACAAGTCGGGAAAGTCATCGACGAACCGGCGCAGCTCGCTCTCGGCGTCGGGGAAAACGACACCCTCGACGAAACGCTGAAGCAGAAATTCCGCACGCAGCCGGAGCGCTTCTTCGAACTCCACCCCTGACCAGATATCGACGATCTGGATGCCGAGCTTACGACCGGCTGATTTTACACGATCGCGCTGATCGCTGGAAACGGCGCCCCGACAAACAAATTTGAAGGCGTCCGGCATGCCGCTCGGAGCGCGGCACGCCTTTTCCATGTCACGTGTGGCCTTCGCTTCGGTGAGGCTCGCGCGGTTGACGCACTGGATCACGGTGCTGCGCGGTTGCCAGTCTTCGAAATGTTCGATCCCGACAATGTCGCGACCGAGGTCACTGCCGGTCTGACCATGCCATGCAAGATCGCTCCAACCTGCGCGTAGATGATAGGCGAAGACCAGACGCTCAAAATCCTGCCCGCCAAAATCCTCGAAATGGACGGGCCGGACAGTGCGGGCGATGATGCTTGTCATGGAGTCGCCCTCATTTCCGCGGCTCTCTGAGGAACATCGGATAGAAACTCGTCTGCGGCTTGAGCTTGAGCATATCTCCGATGCCGATGGTGTTCGCGTTGCGCCGCTCACCGCCAGCGGGCGTTATGACCTCGACATCGGGATTCTCGATAATCGCGCTATGCACGTCATCCGTATGCGCCGGCGTCGTGTTGTAGATGCTCTCGTAAAAGTCGCCCACGCCAATGACGTCGCCTGATCCTGAGATGAGCTTGGGAATGTCCGTCAGAAGCTGGGTCTTCGCGGCCTCGCGGCCGGAGAGATCGAAGAGGTAAAGCGATCCGTCTTCGTGGCTCGGGTCATAGCTCAGCATGTTAAGACCCGAGCGGCCGAAATGCGCCTGGGCGCTGCTGTTCTCGTGCAGGATGTTATTATAGACCTGACGCGCCCGGTAGAAATTGCCGAAGTGAATCAGCCAATATCGCCACCCGTCGGGATTGTTGATCGAGAATGGGCTGACGAAGGGCGCGCAGGTCCGGAAGGTTTCGAACACCAGTCGCTCGGCTGCGCCGAGCCAATTGCTCTTACTCATCGCGCCATTGAGCGTGCCCAGATTGGCGGCATCGATATCGAAGGGCCGGAGCTGGGCCGCGAGCTGAACCGGGTCCGATTTCTGCAGGAAAGATACCAGGGCTTCGATCGCGAAGGTGTAGAATATCTCGACCGAGTGGTAGGATCGCATGATGTCGAGCAGTGTCTGACGCTGAACATGGCTGTGACCGCACTGGTCGAGGTTGAAGAGAACGTTGCGATAGCGGCCCTGGTCGAGCAGCGCCTTCATCTGTGGATAAACGGCCTCGAACGCCTCGGTCATGTACGCAATACGCAGATGAAGCTTCGGGACGTTCTCCGCGATTTCCGCCTGCAAAGGCGCGATGTTCGCCTTGAGCGCCTCGATCGCGTCTCGATTATGATCGTTCAGGATCAGCAGGCATTCGATCTCGATCAGGCCCAGGCCCTGCGCGGCGCGCTGGACATTGACCGTCTCGATCGCCCGCTTCAATTCCTCGACGAAGATAAGAGGTGAGCCGGCAGTGCCGCACTGATAGCGGCCGCCACCGGCAAACCCGTCGACGATCGCTAACCGGAACCGTTCCTGTTTGGGGAGCTGGCAGCGGACAGTCAGATACTCGGAGAAATACTCCCGAAGTATCTTGTGCTTGCGCCGCGAATGATCTTCCAGCGTCGCACCATCAGCCCACTCATACGGCTTTTCCGCCATCGTGCCCCCTTAGCAACGCCGTTCCCCTTGTGATCACACGGCGCCCGCGAAGGCGGACGGCATTTCATCCCAGGTTTGTCCGCGATATTCTCTACCGTTGGCCTTCTTCGACCGGCGCTTGTTGTCTTTGCCCCACGTTCCCCATTGCTTGAAGAAAAAAGCAGCTTCGTATTCTGTGCACTGGTGATGGATCTGGTCGATCCACTCCTCCCGGATCGGTCGGGCCGATCGACCGCTCTCGCCGCCCACGATGGCCCAATGGATATCGGACAGATCGACATCTCCGACGGGACCGATCAATGGTTCGAACGACAGGAAGCGAATGGCTGCTGGCACCGTTCGAAGATGATCGATCCTGCTCACAACATCGGCATCTTCGACGCTGGTGCCCAACCATACATTGGGCAGGATATCCTGGATTTGGGTCGAGACGATGGAGGCCATGCGCTCGGGGCGTTTGGTGAGAATCTGGTAATTGTGGTGCGGAGTCTCGCGCATGACGCGCCACACCTCAAGGATGAAGGCATCGCTCACCTGTTCGTGGAACAGGTCGCTCATTGAATTGACGAATATCTTGCGCGATTTTTTCCAGCGCAGGGGAATGGCGAGCGACGCCTGATCTTCCCGGACGACGCCGCTCCAGATGGTGCGCTTGCCGCTTTGCCGGGTCAGTCCGGCATATTTTTCCATCCGCATCGCTTCGAGCCGCTTCGCCATCTCCATGGCGTAGCAGTTCGTGCATCCGGCGCTGATGATCGAGCAGCCGGCGACTGGATTCCAAGTGGCGTCCGTCCATTCAATCTGCGTTTCAGCCATGCCGTTCTCGCTGCACAGTCGGGGCTTGGATTCGTGCGCCGATTGCCCGTCGCGCGGCCTCTATACCACCTAGAACATAATGGGAACAAGTTGAAACGGCGATGTTCATGCCGCTTCGATCGCGTGAGCCTCGATATCGACGCCGAGCCGCTTGCGGACGGCACCAAAGATCGCGGCGAGGTTATCCATGCTCGGATTGCCTTTTTCGGAGAGCATCCGATGAAGGCTCTTGCTGGGCTTATTGGTTTCGACGGCAAGCGTCTCGAAACCCACCGAAGCGTTCACAAGATCCCGCAAGATGAGGCGCGCAGTATGGGGCTCGCCATTGAGAAACAGCGTCGCCGCTTCATCGAGCATGGCCTTGGCGAAGGCAGGGTCACGCGCCGCGCGCTCCTTCACCGTCTCCTTGAAATCGCAGGTCAGTTCCATGTCGTCATCTCCTGCCCGGTGCCTTCGCAGCCGCCTTTCGGGCCTTGTATTCTGCCAGTAGCGCGCCGGCCCGGTCGATATCGGCCTGTTGTCGCTTCTTCGTTCCACCTACGAACAGAATGATGAGGGTATCACTGTCCTGAGCGAGGTAGAGGCGATAGCCTGGTCCCCAATCGATCCGATACTCGCCCAGCCCACCGCCGATCCATTTGACGTTCGAGGTATTGCCCATCTCCAATCGCAATGTCGCCGTGGCGACTTTCGCCGCCGCTTGCGGATCGAGATCGCCAAACCAAGACCCGAACGGATTTGAACCATCCTCCCGAATATACTCTTGAACGATCATTCAAACGATCTGATCAGTAACATATACGTTACCTTCTGTCCAGTAGGCTCTGACGGCCCCTCAAGGCATCGCAAGTAGCCAATACCTATCGGCGGGGCCAGCGCGTATCTCAGCAGGCTGGGATTTGGAGGCGTTCGCCGGAGCAATGAAGCTCGCCGTCCTGCCAACCGCCGTTCTGCAATCCGCGACGAATAAGGCGGATCGAGCACCGCCATGGGCAGCGGGTCTACATGGCCCCAGAACCGTCCAATCCCGCGCGCGTAGCGCAGGATATCGCCCGCCCGAATCCGGAGCATTTCGCTTGCCGGCGTCGGTGCGGGCGCCAGATCGTAATAGTCGAGCGACGTGCTGTCCCAAAGCAGCGGCGCAATCGCCTGCAGTTCCTTGCATGACCGACCTTCGCCATGACGGACCACATTGGCGACCAGATGCAACTCCTTGAGGTCATCTGCCATACCCGTTGCCGCCAGATCGAGGCCACCAATCCGCACGCAAGCGGGAAGCGCCGTCTCCATGCTGCCGGCTTTCTCGCCATGGGCATGAGCCCAACGGCACAACTGGCGCTCGAACAGGCCGTCCAGGGTAAGCGCAAACGCCTTTGCTGCTTCATTGGCCGTGTGGTTATCAACCTGAGCGCCGCATTGGGAAGAATTCGTCCATGCTGCTCCCTTGCCCCACCACAAGCGCGTCCTGGACTGGAAGCTGATCCAGCGTCACGACGATCACCCGGCGATAAAGGCGGTCGACATTGGCTTGGAATATGCGGGGCAACTGATCGGCAATCTTCATGCCACGAGCATAGCGCCTGCTCCGTTGCCGACCAATGCCACCAACTTTTCGCTGTCGCTCTGCTTGGCACCAAGTGCAGCCTCCGCTGCGATGATGGTGCCCTCATGACCCTCGGCCGCTCCTGACCACATACGAGAGTGGATGGAAGCCCGCGTGCGTGAGCGCGGTCCTGTGCCGATGACGGACCGGATGTTTGATCACGGCCGGAACTATCACGAATGCGCTTTGCGCTGCCTCGAATTGCGGGGAGCCGGCCAGACCTTCTTGTTCCCGCCGGCCCTCGTATTGCTCGCGTTCGTCGTCGAGATTTACCTCAAGGCACTGCTTACCATTGAAGGTAAGGCCGACAAGGATCTCCACGGCCACGATCACGGAAATCTCTACGGCCGTCTCTCAGCTGATATGCAGGCGCGGGTCGCTGCCCGTTACGAGGAACGCCATCATCAGACGCTATCCGAGGACTTGCCTGGATATGCCGATCTGTTCGTCAAACACCGCTACGCTTACGAGCTGGAAGGCGCGCATGAGACCGACATATCGGGCGTCGCCCAGCTCGCATCATCGCTGTATGAAACCCTGACCGAATTGCAGCCCAATCTCGTTCGTGCGGGATTGGTCCATGATCGCATAATTACCCCGAACCAAGGGATTCCGATAGTCGCCGGGCCTGATTAAGAAATCACCGGTCCGTTTCTGCCTCGGCCGAACTGCCAGTTGATGCCGTCCGCCCGCATGATGCCCGAAGCTGCTTTCCCGATGTTCCTATCGAGCACATCACGCCACGGCACCAGCGTGAAGTCCCGCGACCGTTCGACCAATGCATGGCTCCCGCTTTCGAGATCGACCCGGCACTTGATCTTGCCCTCGATCCGCTCGCCCATTTGGACCAACTCAAACCGCTTGCCGAGATCGGTGCCGATCCGCTTGCCGGCCTCGCGCAACTCGCGCTGACGAAGCGTTTCCAGTGCGCCGTCGCGATAGCGGATTCCGCTTCGTTCCCCATCGGCAAGCTGCTGCTCGATCAGCCACTGCCGGCGTGCCGTCAGCGCAGTCCGAACTTCGCGTCCATAACCGACGTCTCGGACCGCGCCATGACCGCCTTCCGTCAGCTCGCGATCGAGCCAGGTGTGGGCCTCCTTCGCTGCCAGGTCGGCGACCGGCGACCGCGACAGCACCGACAGCATCACCGGCCGGTCGCGCTGCTGGCGCTGCGCGAATGCTTCCGCGCGGGCGAGATGATCCTCGGTTATGGTCCAACTGCCATCGGCCAAGCGCTCCGGTCCGGCGCCCGCTCGGCGCATTGCCTCCAGCCGCCGGACATGGCTGTCGGCGAACGCTTCGCTGGCGCTGGGATCTTGGCGAAGATGAAGATCGACCGAGTAGCGCCCGCCATTGGCGTGCGCAACCGCATCGACCGTGCGGTCGGCCTGCGTGACCATCGCCGCGCGCGGATCGATCCTGACGGTGGCACCTTCGGGCACCGAGGGCGTCGCATCTCCACGACCGATATCGACATAGTGAACCCGGCCATCGACACCATCGACGATCAGATAGTGCCGGTCGCGATGCTCGTCGGAAAAGCCCCGGTGGATCACGCGCCCGACCAAAGGCTCGCGCAAGTCGTTCGACACCACTTGCTCGACGCCCGCGCGGTCGAGCCGACGCACGGTCAGTTCGCGTTGCATGACGCGGATGATGTCGCCGCGCTCGCCCATACGGCGGAGCGTGTCCTCCATCCCGTCGGCGAGCCGGTAGCGCCCGCCGCCGATGTCTTCGGCCAGATCCATCGATTTAAGCTTTCGCAGCCGCCCCGCCGCCACCGATTGCTGGAAAGGATCGTTGTCGGCCGACGAGACGGTGCGATCAGCGTCCATCCGGCGCACCAAGCGCCGGTCGATCGCCGTCAGCCGTTCCTGATCGACATCGTGGCGCAAACGGTCCTCAATCTCACGATCGGTGCGCGGCCCCAAGTCGAGGGTCAACAACTCGGACGCGCGCTCGCGAAGTCCGTGCGATATATACTCCCGCGCGATGATGAGATTGTCGCCGCGGTCATCGACCCCGCGCAGCACGATATGGGTGTGCGGGCGCTCGGTGTTGAAATGGTCGACCGCCACCCAGTCCAGCTTCGTGCCGAGATCCTGCTCGACCTGCGTCATAAGCCGCCGGACATAAGGCTTTAGGTCAGGATATTCGGCACCGTCCTCAGCCGAGACGATGAACCGGAACTGGTGCCGGTCACCGGCCGTGCGTTTGAGGAAATCGTCGCCGTCGGCGCGGTCAGTTTCCGGGCCGTAGAGTTCGCCCGGCAAACCTTCGCGCGTGACGCCGTCGCGTTGAATATAGCGCATGTGTGCGCGGGCGACCTGACCGGCCTTGCCTTGCAGTCGGATCAGGCTCGCCTTGACGACCGCCCGGCGGCCCCGAAAGCCGGCCAGCCGATCGCGGCTCGACAGCAGCCGCCCCATGCTCGCACCGCGTCCGATCCGGCTGCCGTCGAACCGCCGTGATCGCACTCCGGTCTTGCTGCCGGCAAGCCGGGCTGCGGCAAGGATACGCCCACCATATTTAACGACGCGCTTGCCGTCCTTGCCGGACTTCCGGCCGAGCTTGGGCGTGAAGTCGTCCTCAGACATGGCGATGCCGCCAAATCTCGGGATATCGGTCCGAAAATGGCGGATTTCCGCCATTCTTCAGGGCGCCGTCTCGCGCACTGCTCTCCTTATCTCGTAGAAAAAAGATGTGCAGACAATCACTTAAGCAGTGTCGCGAGACACTGCCTTTATCTTGTTTCCCCTCTCTTCCTTCCTCTCCACCCTTCCGGCTCAAAAAAGGGGGAGAGACGACGCCGAACCGACGCCGCCTCTCCCCGTGATATGCGCTGCGATCAGTGCGCATGGAGCATCGCATCGCGCGCCCTGACCAGCGACCGAAACTGCCGACATCCCATCATCCCGTGCGCCTGGCCATCGCCATCCACGAGCATGGTGGCGCAGAACCACTTCCCGTCGAGCCGCCCGCAAATCGCTATCCGGTCGAGTTCGAAATCCTCATCGTCGGCGCTCTCATAGGCTCCGATCCACCGCTCCTCGACCCGCGCATCCCAGCGAAAATCCGCTTCCTCAGCCTCCAGAAACCGATGTGCCAAGGCTTCGCCGGCACCGCGCCCGAACTCCAGTTCAAGCCCAGCGACCGGCGCTTCCATCACGCGATCCGACGCCGTTCCGATGCTCTGATACATGCTCATCATGACCTCCAACGTTTGTGTCCTCATCATCGAGAACGGCGTCCGAGGGACGGGTGGTGGAGCGGCTGTCAGGGCCGCGGAGCGAAGCGCAGCGCCGCGAAGCGGACGTGGGGGGCACCGATTTTCGAAGAAAATTGGGGGGCACCCGCGGGCCTTGATAGCCGTTCCGCCAGCCGTCATGCTGGGTCTATCGAGACGAGCTTCCAACCTCTCGATGACGCGCAACATTGCCTCAATTCCCCTGCGACAGCGCGACGAACAGCGGCGATGCGGATGAATTTCCTTGTGCCTCGACCTCCGCCCGGCGCTCATCATTGCGCACGACAAACAGCGTGGCCGGCGGCGCCTGTGTGCGGGCGATCGTCACTGAGGAAGGAGCAGTCGGCGCGACCTTGGCGAGGTAGGCGACGGTCTCACCGGGCAGCGTGCGGCGTCCGGCGAGATGCTCGGCGTAGCGGCCGGGACCGGCATTGTACGCACCGAAGAGACCGGGATAGCCGAACCGGTCGTACATCAGGCGGAGGTAGAGAGTGCCGGCGAGAATGTTGTCGCGCGGATCGTCGGGATTGAAGCCGAGGCCGAGACGCGACCGCATGTCGGCCCAGGTCGCGGGCATCAGCTGCATCAGCCCCATCGCCCCCGCCGACGATCGGATGGCCTGGCCATTGAGGGTCGTCTGGCCATTGCTTTCGGCGCGCATGACGCGCTCAATCCATGCTGTCGGCACACCGAAACGGGCGGACGCTTCGGCGACATAGGGATGCCAGTCGGTGACGGATTCGGCGTTTGCAGGCGCGGCCAGCACGAGGCTGGCAGCAGCGACAGCGATCCTCAGCGCGCCCATAGCAGCCGCGCCTTTCCGACGATGTCTGCTTCGCCGATGGGACCGAAATAACGCCCGTCGAACGATGCCGGATTGTCCATCAGCAGGAACAGCTGGCGGCCGCGCAGGCGCACGCAGCCCGACCACATAGGCATCGGCCAGCCCTTGGCATCGGCCGCGCGGCGTTCGGTGATCCAGCGTCCGTTGATGAAGATTTCCTGCCCGAGCGCGCACACGTCATCGCCGGCGGCGGCAGCGACGCGCTTCACCAGCGGCACGTTGGCGGGCAGATAATGACGGCGCGCGGCAAGGTCGCGCCATGGCTGCGGCACCCGCGCGATCACCATGTCGCCGGGGTCGGCGGGCACGCCGGGCGACACCGAATAGAGGCCGATCGGGGCGCTGGCGCTGGCATTCCAGACGAGGCGTGGAAGGGGCAGGAAGATCGCGGGAGACAGGCTCAGCCCGACGAAGACCCCGAGTGCGGCGATGCGGCGATTGAGCCTGGCGCGGCGCACTTTCTCGGCGCGCAGGGCGTCGCCCCAGTCGAACAGCGGCCCGATCATGCGCCGATCCTCCGGGCGCTGTTCTCGCTGCTCCAGGCGTCGAGGTCGTCGATATGATATTGGACGTAGCGGCTGTGTCGGCGAAAGACCGGGCCTTTTCCGGCACGGCGCAGGCGCTTGAGCTGTCGGATCGAGAGCTTGAGATAGGCGGCGGCCTGATCGGTATTGAGGAAGGGAGAACCGCGTTTGGCGCGGTTGGCGCGCGTGATGTCGTCGTAGTCGTCCATGAAGTCGGTGTCCTGTCGCGGGGGAATCGCAGGGCGCGATCGCGGCACCGCAGATGCAGGGCAGGACACCGGCCGAAGAGTGTCGAAGTGCCGAGGGGCAAAACGACACCCCTATCGAGAGGAAGCCCCGCGCCGTTGGGCGCGGGGCATGGAGGTTAGTCGGCCGGGTTCCAGATCAGGGCGTAGGCGTCGTCATCGTCCTGCCCGGCGGAGCGGCCGAGATTGGCCCAGATCGTGCGGGGAAGCTCGGGCGCCGAGAGGCTGACGCGAACATACTCGCGCTGTGAAACCTCGCCGGTCCGGACCCAGCCAGCGCCGAGTTCGATATCGCCGGCGCGCACGATATAGTCGGGCTGATCCTCGTTGGCCTTTCGGCGATTGGGGATGATCTGAAGGTCGCAGCGCAGCGATGCCATCTTGAGCTGGCCCGTATAGGCGCCGTCCTGCTGCTTCTGCACATATCCGATTGCGGGCATTGGAAGTCTCCTTTCATGCGCGCGAGCGGCCGATCCGCCCGGGCGTGCAGACCGTCAGGCGGCGCGATCGGACACCCGAACCGTGAGGCCGCAGCGTCAGCGGAGGACCGGAGCCGCAGGCTTATTTGGAGCGAAGCGGCCGCGAGGAGCCCGTGGGACACGGGCGGGGAAATAAGCCGGAGGCGATGGTTTCGGGGGGGCGGGCGTCGCCGCCAGGTCGCTGCACATGCCCCGGCCGGACGGCCTGCGCCACCAGCTCGCAGGGACTTCATTTGCCTTCGCGATTGTCGCACAGCAGGTGGTGCCGTAGCACTGGGAGCATGGCAGTCGGAAAGAAGCGATCGGAGCAACATCTCATCGATCAGGACGGGATCGCCCTCCTTCGATCGAAGCTCCCGCGCCATTGGCTCCTGCGCGAATATCGTCCGGACTATGGTCTGGATTTCACGATCGAGACGTTCAAAGCCCTCGAATCGGAGACAACGGACGGGCGCCGGCCAACCTTCGAAACGCTGGGCGAACATGTCTTCGTTCAGCTCAAAAGCGTGGCCGAACCGAGCGTCCACACGCTCGAAATCTACAACCGGGGCAACGTCGAGAAGGCTCGCGAGACGCTCGACCTGACCGACAAGATCGCCGAAATCGAGACCTATCGATTCCAGCTCGAAATGTCGGAACTGGTCACGATCGAGCGGATGGGAATCGGTGTGCCAGTGCTGCTGGTGATCGCCGATCTGGCCCGCCAGCGCTGCTCCTTCGTTTGCCTGAACGACTATATCGACAAGATTCTGATCCCGCAGCACGATGATTATCGGACGGCCGGATCGCGCACGATCCACGTTCCGCTGTGGACCGAGATTGGGTCCGACGCCGGGATGATCGGGCTGCGCTGGTACGCCAAGCGCGCCAAGCTGCTTGCCGCGTTTCAGCGGTTTGCGTTCCAATATTCCGAGCTGCAATGGCCGGACAACGGCGACTGGCGAACGCTGGCGCGCTATTTCGGCGAGCGTATTGTCCAGTATGATTTCTGGGACGACACGGAGATGTGCGAGCCGATCCGCTATCACGCGGCGGGGCTGAGGCGTTTCCTGGAGACTGGGCAGCCCGGCTATTTCAAGGTGCCGGCAGACTTGCCCGATGGCTTCGACCCAGATGCTTTCAGGGAGCATTTCGAGAAGCAGGACGTGTTCGAGCTATGGCGGCTCCTGGCGCTGCTGCCGAAGACCTATGAAGATATCTGGCGAGAGTGGTTCCTCCCGACGTCGCTCGGGCAACTGACCTCCGCGCCATAATAGCCGCGCGCCGACGCCGGAACGGCGGTGGCGCGCGGCGCGATTTTTTCAGGTTCAGAAGACGGGCGGACCTAAGCCCGCCCGCATCACATCATGCCGCCTCGGCGAACGGCACCTCCATATCGTCGGGGTCCGGCTGTGCCGCCTGATTGCGCGCGGCCATGACCTTGGCGTGGGCCGTGACGGTGGCGACACCGCCGCGCGCGGTGTAGGCGCTCGGCGGGAACGCCATCCACCGGGGCACCCAGCGTTCGACCTGCTTGCGCCCGTCGTTGCCAGCCAGATGATCGGTGATAATCCGCTTCAAGGTCTTGGATTTCTCACCGGCATTGGCGCTGGCGATCGTCTTTCCCGCGACCTCCGCGACCATGCAGCCCAGCACTTCGCGGTCGCGGATCAGACCGAACAGCGCGTCGTCGGCCTGCCACCAATCGGCCATGTCGATGCCGATCTCGGTGCCCACCGCCTCGACGGCGGTCCCGCCAGCGGCCAGCGTCTCGCCCATGACGATGGTGACTACCTCCATTATGGCGGGGTCCGGCAGTTCTATGAGGCGCAGGAAGACGCCGGTCACGCCATAGTCGTCGCCGTTGCCGCCGGTGACGGTCGGTTCCCCGGCGGAGAAACCCAGCATGTCGAGAACGGCGCGGCGGCGCTCGTCGAACACCGCTTCGCCGCGCGCGGTTTCGATGCTTTCGCGCACCTCATCGTTGCGAGTCGATTGCGGTTCGGGCCGCACGGTCCACAGGTGCGAACCGACGATGGCATGGGCAACCATCAACCGGAGCGCGATGCCCGGATGGGCGAGCAATCCGGCGCGCACGGCGGCATGACGGTGCAGATCGACATAGGTTTGCAGGGTCGAGGTGATCTCGGGTCGCTGCGGCTTTGCCGCATTCGACGCCTCGCCGCGCTCGGCCCGGCGCGCTTCCTTGCGGCTGAGATAGCCCTCATGGAAGGTCACCTCTCCGGTCGCGCGCACATCGATATAGACGCGCCCGCCCTTGCGCTTGGCGGCTTTCTCGAACTCCCACGAATGGAAGTGATCGGAAGGCGGCACGATCACGACATCGCTCCAACCCTGTTCCAGATAGGCGTCCTTCGCGGCATCGATGGCGGCGTTCTGCGCATCCCAGAACGCATCCGCATCGGCGAAATAGCGGTCGTCGCCGAACAGGTCGGCAATGGTCGCGCCCTTGAAATCGTCGAGGCTGAACAGCGCGAAACGGGACGGGATCGACTGCCCGCCGAACAGCCACGCCTTCAACTGGTGGCCGGTCGGCACATAGCTGTCGGGATCGTCGTAGAGCGCGAGCCACGCCTTTTGCTGGCTCTTGCTGGCAAGGGTCAGATGGCGAACGGTGGCGCGGTCGATCTTCTCGGCGCGGTAGAGTTCGCGGATGCGCGGCAGCAAGTTACCGAGCGCAAGGATGCGCCGGATCATGAGGTCGGGAAGCCCGAAGGTCGCGGCGATGTCGTCCACCTCGCGGCCCTCCTTCACCAACCGGGTGAAGGTGTTCCACTGCGTCACCTCGTCGGCATCGAGCCGCGCCAGATTTTCGATCATGGAGGCTTCGATAGAGGCGGCATCGTCGGTTTCGGCGAGGATGCGGCAGGGGAGCGGCTCGGCTTCGCCGGTTTCCTGCGCCACGATCAGCGCGGCATGATAGCGCCGCGCGCCTGCGACGATCTCAAAATGCCCCTCCTGACAATTAGGGCGGACCAGCAGTGTCTGGATGATGCCGCGCTTGCGGACGGTCGGCAGGATGTCGGAGACATCGGGGGCTTTCTTGCCATAGCGCATGTTGGTCTTGCTGACGGAAAGCTTGTCTTGGGCGATAAAAACGAGTGTCATGGCACAACTCCTTGTGAGTGCCGGTCCGTCGTCTTTTCCGGGAGGGCGGATCGGCTTACGGGGTGGCGGCGAACGGCCGCCAGCGTCATCCGCTTGGGCGCGGAAGCTTGGTGGCCGTGCTGCTTGCAGCGCGACGGAATTCGGATTGGGCGTCGAGGATCGAGCCGCAGCGGCGCGCGGCGTCGGCCCAGACCGACAGGCGATGCGGCGTCTCGAATCCCAGATCGCGTTCGATCCCCAGCCCGAACGGCAGGCGCACGGATGCGATTTCCGACAGGCTGAAATAGCCCAGTTCGGGGCATCCGAAGCCGAGGTCGGCAAGCCCGAACAGGGCATCGCCATCCTCTGCCAGTTCGGTCGCGAGCCATGTGGCGGGACCAAGCGGATTGAAGAGTTTCAACACCGGCACCGGGTCGGGTTCGGACTTGCCGTCACGCTGCGCGGCGCGGTGCGTGATGTCGTTGGCGCGCAGCGCGAAACGAATGTCGGAGGTCAGCAGGATCATGCCGCGATCCTCCCCGTTATGCTGGCCTCTTGAGCCTCGCGGTATCGGGTCAGCAGCCAGTCGGCCGCCTTGGTGGCGGCGCTGGCGGCGCGGAAGATCGCGCGGCTGTCCTCGCGCAGCACCGCGAGCCATGAGCCGATATAGTCGGCGTGGCGCACGGTCGGGGCGATGCCGATCGCGGCGCACAGGAAGGCCGATCCCATCTCGGCGACATATCCTGACAGTCCAGCCCTAATGTGACTTCTACCGCAAATTTTCGGGGCGCTTATCATGCGGCGATCTCCTCAGGCTGGGGCTGCTGGGCGTGCATCCAATCGGCGGCCGCCTGCGCCTTGCTGGCGGCGGTGAAGATGGCGCGAGGGTCGTCTTTGAGTGCGCGCAACCACGATGCTACGTAGGCGGCATGATCGGCCCGCGGATGGTGAGCGATCCTGAGGTCGGCGAGTACGAACGATGCGGTCAGTTCAGCGCAAATTTCCTCGATCGCCAAGCTGTCGCGCTTGAAACGTTCGGCAAAGTTGCGGTCGAGCCGGTGCTTTGCCCCTGTGGCGTGGGCCGCCTCATGCAAAAGCGTGCCCATCTGTGCTGATGCATCCCGAAACGAGGCAAAGGTCGGCATGAAGATGTGATCGAGGTCGATCCGGTAGTGCGCATCGTAGGCGCCCTCGGTGATCGGGATCTTGAGGGCCGCGACGAAAGCTTCGGCGTGCCCGAACCGCTCGCCCTCGGGTAGAACTGCGACAGGTGGGGGTTCATAGCCCTCGACCTGGGCGAGGTTGAACACGGTGAAGGCCCGCGCGAACATGCGGCCGGGTCCGGCTTCGCCATCGTCATGATCATCATCGGCGCGCGATGCGGCCTGTTTCCAGAACACAACCGTCGTTCCGCGTTCACCTTTGCGGACCTGTGCGCCAAGCGATGCCCACTGGCGATAGGTCCCCCAAAGACCGCTGGAATAGGCAGCCGCTTCGGCTGCGATCCAGAGCGCGAGCACGTTGACGCCGCGATAGCGGCGGCGAGAGGTGACGTTCTGCGGCCTGGTGGTGGCAGCGCCATCATGGTGCCAGGGCATGCGCCAATCGCCGGCCCCGGCTTCGATGGCAGATACAATCTCGGTGGTGATGCGCGAATAAACGTCGGCTCGCGGCGTCGCAGGGTAGGATCGGGACATGGCAGGTCTCCACGACGGGCGGAGGGAAACTGTCTTCCGCTCCTTCAATCCGTCACCCGCAAACCCGCCTCCTCTTCCTCTCCCGCCATACCGTTATGCGGTGTGGCGGTACCCGGTGCGATCTGTTCAAGAACACGCTGGATTCTGGCCACCTCGGCCTGAAGCGTCACCCGCTGCGGCTCTGGAAGCCGCTTCTCGCGCAACAACAACCGTGCCTCATCAGCACCGCGCTGCCATGCCGGGCGATGCCGTTCGGCGATGCAGGCATTGGGGCAGCGGACCGGTTCGCACATGGAGATCATTGGCCCGCTTGCGCCTGGCTCCGAACTCCGGTTCAGGCACAGGGCGGTTGCCGGATCAAAGAAGCAATCGGCCAGCGGGCCGACATGCAATGTCCGCGCGAGACTGCCCAGCATGGTGCGCAGACGTGGACGGTCGGCAATCATGGCAGGTAGCGGCGCCAACTCGTGGGCGGCAGTATCAAGCACAACTCCGACCCTGTTCGCGGCAGGTCCGCCAAGGCGTGCGCCACTTTGCCGCTCGTCGAAGTAGACAAGGATATCGTCAATCTGGCCAAGCGCACGCTGGGCTTCGATCTCTCCCCGAAATCCGGACCGGCTGCTGCCAGCATAGCCTTCGAAAGCCGCAACGCTCGCATGCTTGTACTGGATCATGCCGGCAATTGTTCCGAAGGGCCGGTTGGCGATGTGCCAGGCGATTGTGCGGCGAAACTGACGCGTTGTCAGACGCCATGGTCGGCCGTCGGGTCCGGCAGGAATGACGGGTGCCTGCGCGGATCCGAAGTGGTCATTGAGGTGATCGCGGAACCGGTTGAGTTGCCGGACTATCTCTGCAGAGACGTGCGTCTTGGTATTGGCCCGAAGCGTGAGGACTGGCCACAGGGTCGTTGTTCCGCGCGCTTGTCCCGCCCGCGCGGAAAGGCGTTCGAGGACATCGATGGCTTCAGCGACCGGCGCGATGGTAACCCACTCGGTCTCCTCGCCGCCGCCGCGCTTGCCCTTGTAAGCAGTGGACTTGATACGATGCCGCAAGATCGTACCGTCTTCGGCTTTGGTAATAGACAGGCATCCCCGCCTCATGGCTTGGATCTCGCTGTCCCGCATGCCTGAGAGAAAGGCACATACGATATAGGCTGCGGACTGCAGCATGACTTCCTCGAGGGGCAAAACCTTGGCATCGAAGCGGGTGCGCCAAGGCATGCCCGTATCGGGATCGGCAGAATTGGGCGTATCCATGCCGCCAATCTCGGTGCCGAGTTCTGCGATGGCAGCGGCGATGAGGTCTGGTGCACCCGTGGCCAGGCCAAGGTGCATGGCAGGTTCGGCCTGCGCGTTGATACCGGCATGGAGGTGGATCAGGTGGTAGTTGATCGGCGGCGTGACGGCGCCGGTTTGCGGATCTGTTCGCGTTGCGCCGTTATGTGCCGTGGTCCAGATCGGAATGCCGCGCCCATGCTGCCGCAAGGATGCAACATAGTCGAGGAGGCGTTGGCGTTGCCGTAACCGACGAACAGCGGGATCCAGACCTTCCTCAGCGGCAATCAGACGGTTGCGCGTTGCTTCAAGGCAATCGAGTTCTGCCCGTGCGGCAAGGATATCGCCTGCGTAGCAGGTCACGTAGCGCAACGACCAGGAGAGCAGCGGCGTCATGATCGCTTCAGGAATGCGCGGCGTCCGGTTCTCCCCTGCAATATGCTTTGCGCCCGCCACGGAAAACGGACTTCGTCCCGGCCACGGTTCGAAGGACAGGCGCGCAGTCGGCAGATGATGCTGCAACTCGTGCAGGTCAAAGACGATCCGCAGCAGCGCTGCCGCTGCAACTGGGCGCAGCCCGGCTAGGCGCAAGGCTCCGGCGTAGCGATCGACCAGAGCCTGATCGACCCGGGCGAGATCGAAACGCCCCAGCTGAGCCTTGACGAAGTCGAAAAAGCGCAAGGTCCGGTTGGCCTCGCCGCGCACCCCGGCCGGCTCAAGCCGCGAACGGTGACCGGGGAGATCGACATTGAGCCGCGCATGGAGAATCTGGCGCAGGGCATCAGCAATGGATGGGTCTTTGATACCGCCGAAATGTACCGTGACATGGCAGCGCCGCGCGTTGTCGCGAAATACGCCGGGAGCCAGATCCCACACTGGATCGCCGTATCGTGAAATATGCGCGCGATCGCAGCCGGGGCGCAAAGGCGCGGACATAAGCACAGGGAGGGCATCGCGCTCATCGTCGCTCTCCGCCAGAAGCTGGACAACGGTCATGCCCGTGCCTCTGGCGGCAGATAGACCGTGGGAGGGTCGTTCGCGACTTGCGCACGGGCCCTTGTCACGACGTCTTCGGCGAAGGCAGGCAGAATCTGCTGAACGATGCGATCATGGGCATGACCAAACTTGGCGGTCCAATCAGCAGCACTCAGGCCGATCCGCTGAGCGTCGACGAAGGAGAGAAAGGTGAGAATGGCAGGCAGCTTGCGCGCGGTAATGACCGCGTTGCGGCAATCGAGGCAGGCCCAGAACGGTGTAGGGCATGGCGTGCCGGCGGATGCGAAGGGACTGGAATAGAAGTTGCCACAGCTTGCAAGCCAGACGTCTTGTTCGCCATTGAGCAGTGCGGTTGAAATGCCCCCATCATCGGGATCAGGGCTTGCCAACTCGCCGCGCAGCCGGTCCTCGTCTTGAGGAGGCAGGATCATTGGACCAGCGAGCACCTCTTCGAGGGCATCTGCCACGGTTTGCTCGTGCAGCGGTCTGAGGGAGGGAATATCGGCGTAGTGCCGTGCCGCGATATCGACGGTATGACCTACGGCGAAGCGGGCCATGTGGCCTTCGGTCTTGAGATACCACAAGGCCTTGTGCGTCTTGCGCAGATACGAAAGACACAGGTGGAGCGGTTTACCCTGATCATCGGTAATACAATGGCGCTGCGTCCAGGCACTGACCTTCAAGCGCAGTTGACGAATACCTGCGGTGATCTCGCCCGGCTGAAAATAGACCCAAAGGTTATCGCTGGAGTTATGGACCCTGGCCTTGGACGATAGGGCGATGATGCGTCGGATCAGACCGCCAGCGGTGGATGAGCCGCGATCACGCACCCGGATTGTCTTGTGCTCGGCACCGTGTGCCCGCAGCTTGGTGTAGGCGATATCGACGGTACCCCCTGCGGCATTGCGCAGACAATCGAGGGTGAGCGACTTGCAGCACTCCAGCTCAAGCCCTGTCTCGATTAAGAGCAGAACAAGAAGCGGGACGATATCGTCGGCAGTAAGATAGTGGGCTGCGTGGAGGCTCAGGTTAAGCCTGTCACTGGTGAGATCGCGCTTTTTGCGCAGCTTGTACAGGCTCTGAAACGTGGGATCACGGTAGCCCAGAACACCGTATGTCTCGATGGCAGCATGGGCTTTGCAATATGCGCCATCGATCTGCGGCACCTCATCGAACTGCGGCCCCGACCGCAAGCGCGCCTCGATCGCAGCGATATCCGCGCGTGCCGCATCGCGCAGCTGGCGGGCTACATACGGACTGTAGGCATCGCGTGGACGGGAACGAACGTGTGCGTGTGAGCTGACGTAGCGCAGTCGTTCCCGCAAGCCGCAATCGACAAGCTCGGGGCTGTCGTCCGCGATGCGACGAAGGACGGAAACGACCTTGGCGACATAGGTTGGTCCATGCACGCAAGACTTGCCCTGCGCGCTGAGCCATGTCTCAAATCCATCAATGTGATGGGCACGAAGGTCAGCAGGGCCGTTGATCCCGTCGCCTGTCCCGGCCAGGTAGGAAAAGAAGCTTGGCAGCTGGTTGGCGTATGTCTTGAGCGACGAACGTACCATGATGGGGCCGCGCGGAGCAGCCAGCATGAACAGGCTCCGGGCAAATGCGAGCGCCAGGCCGCGTGGCCGCAAGCCCGTGAAATCGACGAGCAGCTCGCCGCCATATAAGGGATGAATCATGAAGCGCAGCGTGCTGATCTGCGACCATGGATCGGCTTGGGGCGCAGCCGTATCTGCCGCGAAGCTGACCTTGCGTCCTTTGCGTGGAGCAGCGGTCATGATCGAAGATAGCCTGGTACGAGTGCCAGCAGTTCTTCGACTGCCGCATCAACGGTATCGGCACGCGTGGCGAGGTGATCGAGATAAATAGAGGTCGTCGCGAGGCTCGAATGGCCAAGCAATCGCTGGACCTGTTGAAGCGGATCGCCGACCAGCTGGCGATAACCTTCCATGGCGCCCACTGGTGCCGCTGCGTCGGCGAGGCGGCGCTGGATCAGCATGGCAAGCATGTGGACTGCAAAGGAATGCCGGAGTTGATGGGGGCTAAGCCGGACCGGGATGCCGGCGTCCGTGCAGCGGCGGCTCGCCCGTGCGAAGATCGCTTCCCACGAGTTGGGCAACACAGGATGGCCCACCTCGGTCAGCCAGAGGACCGCGGCTTCGCGCGGCGTTCCATCGTCAGCGCAAATAACAAGCCTTGCGCGTTCATCCGGTGTGACGACCTCTATGTCCATCGTGCCACCGCCAACGAGATGCAATGCACGCTGCCCGAATGAGGGGCTGTGGATGAAGATCGGGCGGTCGATGGCTTCCCAGCCACGGCGCTGTGCGAACTTGGCGACGGCTGCGGCTCGCTCAACGGCGATGTAGGCGTCAAACACCGGCAACAAGCGGCGCGGCAGCAGCATGCTTCGCCCCCTGTCACCCTTGGTGAGTGCCGCCGGAAGCTCGACCCGCCGCTGACGTTCCGAGCGGGCGTCGCAAACCGGAATCTCAGCTGCGAGCAAGTGGGATGCCTCTTCCAGGCGCAGGCCGGTGGTGACCAGCAGATCGGCGAACAGCGCGTTGCGCGCGCCATTGCGGTCACGCGCTCCAGGACGCTCGGTCCCTTCAACGGTCAGGCCGCGCAAACCAACTTCCCGGAAGGCGCGGTAATCGGTGAGATCGATGAAACGGACGTCGGAACGACGGGCTGCGCGCTCATAGGCGTTATTGCGGCCCGTGACCGCCGCACGGCGCCCATCGTGCGATCGTCGCCAGACCTGACGATGCGTAAAAGGTGTACGCTCGATCAGCCCCTCCCGTTCGGCCCATCGATAAAGCTTGTCGAGCGAGGCAATCGCCCGGTTCCACGTCGATGCAGAAATCCGGAACTCAGCATCGCTGCGCCGCCGGGCACGATGATAGGCACCGACATCATCGGCATCGGCTTGCCAGACAGACTTGCCGCGGGCCGAAGCGAGAAAGCGAACCCAGACCAGAACATCATAACCATGGGCGCGCAACGAGTGTCGCGAACGCGAACCGTTCAGCGGCAAATCGAGGAAGTAGCGCTCAAGGTGGAGATCATAGATCGCACCATCACGCAGAATTACCGGGATGTAGGAGTCCAGGCCATCCGCCGTCCGGCGCTCCTGAATGACGATCGACGCACCTGAATTATCCACAGCTTGTCAGTCCCTCCCCCGGACCCCCTCCCGACTCCAGATCGCACACGTTGCGCGCCTGCGGGACGGTGGTCATCAGGCCGGATTACGCCAGCTTATGGATAGCGCTTCATCCGGCCTGATGCCCCCCTGCGTCGCGCCAAAGCATACCGTTCAATGGTGCGTCAGGCACGGTGCAGACTGTCCAGATAAGGC
>NZ_ATDO01000076.1:0-83168 GCF_000445085.1 Sphingobium sp. HDIP04
GGGCGGCCTTGGTCTTCCTGAACGGCGGGCGGGCCGGGCGCGATCCCGGCGCAGCCCTGGCGCCCGTCGGACGCCTGGGACCGCCGGAGCCCGGCCGACGCGGCGGTCCAGATTTTTTCGGCGGTTCCACGGAAGAGTTCCTTTTCAAAACGGGGCGGCATTCCCATATCGGGAAGGCCGGGAAATTGACGAATGGTGTTGTCCTTGCGCCCATGCGCCGGGGCGATGGGAAACCCCTTCGGGGCCTTGCACGTTGGTCGGCTGAATGGCGCAAATGGGGCGGATCGGCAAATGTTTTTCGGGCTGGTAAAAGGGGAAGCCGAAGCGCGGGAGCGCCGCAAGGCGATACGCAGCGTCCTGGTGGTCGAGGATGAGCCGCTGGTCGCCTTCGACAATGAGCATGTGCTGGAAATGGCGGGCTATCGCGTGGCCGCCACCGTCGACGAATATGCCCATGCCGTCACCGTGATCGAGGAGGAGAGCGTCGACCTGGTGATCGCGGACGTCACCCTGCATGGCGACAAGAGCGGGGTCGACCTTGCGCGCTTCGCGGCGGGCAAGGGCGTCGCGGTGCTGTTCGTGACGGGCGCCTGCCCGGTCGACGCCAGGGAAATGGCCCTGGGATGCCTGGCCAAGCCCTATGCGCCGCGCGATCTGCTGGCGGCGATCGACGTGCTGGATGCCCTGCTCCGCGGCAAGGCGCTGCCCCGCTTTCCCGACGGGCTCCACCTGTTCGAGGATGCGCCCTGATCCACCCCCGGAATAAGATGGGCGGACGGCTTGCCTCCACCGCATTTGCCCATATGGTGGCCCGGATAATCATCCCCGGGGGGCGCACCGATTTATGACCGACATGGCGAAGGGCTCGGCTGGCTGGCTGGACGCGGTGAAGCCCTATGTGCAGAAGGCGCCTCTGGGGGCCTTTTTTCTCGGCATATCATCGGGCTTTCCCTATGCGATGATCGGCGCGACGCTGACCACTCGGTTGGCGCAGGACGGCATCGACAAGAAGGCGGTGACGGCCTTCACTCTCGCCTTCCTGGTCTATAACCTCAAATGGCTGTGGGCCTGGGTCGTCGACGGCGTTCGGCTGCCGGTCATCGGCCGGCTGGGGCAGCGGGTGAGTTGGCTGCTGGTCGCGGGATCGTTCGTGATGGCGGCGGTCGCCAACCTGGCGCTGGTCGATCCCGCCACCGGCCTGTTGCAGACGGCCTATGCCGCGATCCTGGTCGGCGTCGCAGGCGCCACCTTCGACATCGTGATCGACGCCTATCGGATCGAGACTTTGAAGCCGGAGCAATTGGGCGTCGGGTCCGGCATGTCGCAATATGGCTGGCGGATCGGGTCGGTCGCGGCGGGCGCGCTGGCGCTGGTGCTGGCGGCGCGGATCGGCTGGCATGGGGCCTATCTGGCCTGCGCGGTCTTCGCCTTGCCCGCCATGCTGACCGGGCTGGTGCTGGGCGAGCCGGAGCGGCACCGCGAGCCGGCGGCGCGGCGCGGAATGGGCGAAGTGTGGCAGTCGATCGCCGGGCCGCTGGTGGAATTCTTCCGGCGGCGCGGCGCCTGGCTGGTGCTGCTGTTCATCCTGTTGCACAAGATCGGCGACACGCTGGCCAACCTCACCTTCCGCCTGCTGTTCGACGACATGGGCTACACCAATGACGAGATCGCCATCTACGACGTCGGGATCGGTTTCTGGGCCTATCTGATCGGAATCTTCGTCGGCGGCGTGCTCTATGCGCGCATGGGGATGAAGCGGTCCGTGCTGGTCAGCCTGCTGCTGATGGGCGTGTCCAATTTCAGCTTCGCGCTGCTGGCCGCGCTGGGCAAGAGCAATTGGGGCATGGCCGGCGCCATCGGTTTCGAGAATTTCGCGAGCGGCATCGGCGGGGTGACGGTGGTCGCCTATTTCTCCGCGCTCTGCGACCTGCGCTTCACCGCCGCGCAATATGCGCTGATTTCGGCGGCGGCGAGCATCGTCGGACGGTTCCTGACCGGGACGACGGCGGGCGCGATGATAGAGCGGTTCGGCTATGTCGACTTCTACCTGCTGACCACGGCGCTGGCGGTGCCGGGCATCGTCCTTTTCTGGCTGATGATGCGCGCCGGGCTGATCGACGCCAGCGTCGGCACGGCGGCTACGCAGCATGGCTGAACCGATGCGCTAACCCGCCGCGTAGAGATCGAGGGGACGTCCCAGATCGCGATGCGCCTGGGCGACCGCCTGCAGGCAGGTGAGCGCGCCCAGCGCATGGTCGTTGCCCAGCAGGGCGGCGACATCCTCATAGGCCGAACGCGGGCTGCGCAGCGCGCCGCCGATGGCCTGCATCATCAGCGCCTCGTCGCTCGTCATGCGGGAACAGCAGCAGGGCGCGATCAATATCTTGCGGCTGGATGTCCGCGCCATTTCCAGCATCATCGCCCGCATCAGCACCAGCGGCCGGCGATAGCTGCGGCCAAAGGCGCCCAGCATCGCATTGGCGGCATGGGCGTCATTGACCCCGGCCGTCGCCATG
Organism: Sphingobium sp. HDIP04; assembly: GCF_000445085.1. Classification (NCBI taxonomy): domain Bacteria; kingdom Pseudomonadati; phylum Pseudomonadota; class Alphaproteobacteria; order Sphingomonadales; family Sphingobiaceae; genus Sphingobium; species Sphingobium sp. HDIP04. Next base: position 2,517 of record NZ_ATDO01000076.1, read on the forward strand.
CGGCGCATCACATAGAGGAACAGCCGGTTGCCGTAGCCGCCGGGAAGCGGACGGGGCTGATCGAGGGAGGGGGACTCTCCGTTGGCCATGCGTTCTTACCTTCTGCCTTGTCGTTGGAAGGCAAAAATACGCTATTGCGAGTCAATCGCAAGTAAATTCAGTCGGGATATTGGCCGTTCAGCCGCAAAATTTCGCCCGCGAGGTAGAGGGAGCCGCAGATCAGCAGCTTCGGCGCATGGCCCGGCTGGGCGGAGATGGCGGCAAGGGCGCCTTCGGGCGTCGCATGCGCGGTGCAGGCGATGCCCCAGCGATCGGCGATGGCGGCGAATCGTTCCGGCGGATGATGGTCATGGCCGGGCACCGGCAGGGCATGGATATGCGCGATCCGCCCCGCAAAAGGGTGGAGATAGGCGTCCAGGTCCTTGTTCGACAGCATGCCGATCATCAGTTGGAGCTTCTGTTCCTCCAGCCGCTCGCTGCTGAAAAAGGCGCTGATCGCCTCGCCCGCGCCGGCATTGTGGCCGCCGTCCAGCCATGCCTCGGTCCCTTCCGGCAGGCGGGCGAGCAAGGGACCATGGTCCAGCCTTTGCAGGCGGGCGGGCCAATGCGCCCAGAGCGGGGCGGCCTTCAGCGCGGCTTCGCTGACGGGCACGACATTCTGGTGCCGCAGCATGGCGAAGGCGAGCGCGGCGTTATGGATCTGGTGCGCGCCGGGCAGGCGCGGCAAGGGCGTGTCGAGCCGCCCCTGGTCGTCGCGATAATGGAGGCGATCCCGATAGGCCGCCGCGTCCCAGCTTTCCCCCATGGCGAACCAGTGGGTCCGGTTGCGGGCGGCGGCCTCCAGCATCACCGGGAAGAGTGCGTCGGCATAGCGCTGCGTCACCAGCGGCGCGCCGGGCTTGGCGATGCCGGCCTTTTCCGCCGCGATCTCCCGGATCGTGGCGCCAAGGAAGCCCTGATGGTCGAGGCCGAGCTGCGCGATGCCGCAGATCACGGGCCTTTCGATGACATTGGTGGCGTCCAGGCGGCCGCCAAGCCCCACTTCCACGATGCAGGCGTCGGCGGGATGTTCGGAAAAGGCGAGAAAGGCGGCGGCGGTCGTGACTTCGAAGAAGCTGGCGCCGATCCCTTCCGCCACGTCCAGCACGCGGGAGAGATAATGGGCCAGCGCCTCGTCGGAGATCAGCTTGCCGCTGATGCGGATGCGTTCGTTGAAGCGGACCAGATGGGGAGAGGTGAAGACATGCACCGTCTTCCCGTCCGCCTCCAGCGCGGCGCGCAGGAAGGCGCAGGTCGAACCCTTGCCGTTGGTGCCCGCGACATGGAAGACGGGCGGCAGGGCGCGGTGGGGGTTGCCGATGCGGTCCAGCAGGCGGACGATGCGTTCCAGGCCCAATATGTCGGCGCCCGGCGACAGCGTCGCGAGGCGGTCGAGCTGGGCCTGGACGGCCGGATCGTCGGAGACGGCGTGGTCGGCCATCGGCTCTGGTCCCGGTTGGCGTCAGGCGGCGGCGCGTGGGGCGAGGTAGCCGATCACCCTGGCAAGCGTGTCGCGCAGGTCGCTGCGATGGACGACCATGTCCAGCATGCCGTGCTCCAGCAGATATTCGGCGCGCTGGAAGCCGTCGGGCAGCTTTTCGCGGATCGTGCTTTCGATGACGCGCTGGCCCGCGAAGCCGATGAGCGCATTGGGTTCCGCGATCTGGATGTCGCCCAGCATGGCATAGCTCGCCGTGACGCCGCCGGTCGTCGGATCGGTCAGCACCACGATATAGGGCAGGCCTGCCGCGTGGAGTTTCCGGATGGCCACGGTGGATCGCGGCATCTGCATGAGGGAGAGGATGCCCTCCTGCATGCGCGCGCCGCCCGCTGCGGTGAAGATCACATAGGGGCATTTGCGGGCGATGGCTTCGTTGACGCCCTGGATGAAGGCGGCGCCGACGCCCATGCCCATGGAACCGCCCAGATAGGCGAAGTTCTGGACCCCCATGACCAGCGGCACGTCGTCTATGGCGCCGCGCGCGTTGATCAGCGCGTCCTGGTCGCCGGTCGCGGCGCGGGCGGCCTTTATGCGGTCGGGATAGCGTTTGGAGTCGCGGAACTTGAGCGGGTCTTCCTGCACCTGCGGCGTCGGCAGCAGGATGAATCCGGCGTCGAGTATCTGTTCGAACCGCTCCGCGGGACCGATGCGGCCATGATGGTCGCAGCGCGGGCAGACGGAAAGATTGTCCTCCCATTCCTTGATGAAGATCATCTCGGCGCAGGAGGGGCATTTGTGCCACAGCGTTTCGGCGGTGGTTTCCTTCTTCGCCATGAAGGGCAGCGCGTTGCGGACGCGGTTGATCCAGCTCATGCGGCGGTCTCCCGGAAATGTGGGCTGTTGGCGTTCAGCGCGCCCCGAAGGGCGGCGACGAAATCCTTGACGAAGGGCGCGGCGGCATCGCCATGCGATCCGATGATGTCGACAATGGCGGAACCCACCACCACGCCGTCGGCGACGCGTCCGATCGCGGCCGCCTGTTCGGCGGAGCGCACGCCGAAGCCCACGGCGATCGGCAGGTCGGTGGCGGCCTTGAGCTTCTCGACGGCCTGCTCGACGGCGGCCTGCGCGGCCTGCTGCTTGCCGGTGATGCCGGCGACGGCGACATGGTAGAGGAAACCGCTGGCGCCGTTCAGCACGGCGGGCAGCCTGGCGGCGTCGGTCGTCGGCGTCGCCAGCCGGATCAGGTGGACGCCGGCCGCGCGCAGGGCGGGGCCGATCTCGGCATCTTCCTCCGGCGGGACATCGACGCAGATGACGCCGTCGACGCCCGCGGCCTTGCACTGCTCCGCGAACCATGCCGAGCCGCGCACGAGCATCGGGTTCGCATAGCCCATCAGGACCAGCGGGGTTTCCGGGTGCCTGGCGCGAAAGGCGGCGGCGAGGGCGAAGATGTCCTTCGTCCTGGTGCCGGAGCCAAGGCTGCGCAGGTTCGCCAGTTCGATGGCCGGGCCGTCGGCCATCGGATCGGTGAAGGGCATGCCGAGTTCGATGATGTCCGCGCCCCCTTCCACCAGCGCGTCGAGGATCGCGGGGGTGTCGTCCACGGTCGGATCGCCTGCGGTCACGAAGGTGACGAGCGCGGCGCGGCCCGCCTTTTTGCAGGCGGCGAAGCGGGTGGCGAGACGGTCAGTCATTGAAAAAGTACCCGTTCGGGCTGAGCTTGTCGAAGCCCAGCTCTTTCTTTGAAGAGAAGAACAGCCCTTCGACAGGCTCAGGGCGAACGGAGGAGGGATTTGCGCGAATGGAAGCGGCGTTGGTGCGAACGGAGTGGCGGTTCATATCTCCACCCCCAAAGCGGTCGCCACGGTGAAGATGTCCTTGTCGCCGCGGCCGGAGAGGTTGACGATCAATATCTGGTCGGCGTCCAGCGTCGGCGCGACCTTTTCCGCGCTGGCGATGGCGTGCGCCGATTCCAGCGCCGGGATGATCCCCTCCAGCGCGGAGAGCTTCTGGAAGCTGGCCAGCGCCTCATCGTCGGTGATCGGCATATAGTCGACCCGGCCGATTTCATGCAGCCAGCTATGTTCAGGCCCGATGCCGGGATAATCCAGGCCGGCCGAGATGCTGTGCGCCTCGGTGATCTGCCCGTCCTCGTCCTGGAGCAGGTAGGTGCGGTTGCCGTGCAATATGCCGGACTTGCCGCCCGCGAGGGAGGCGGCATGCTTGCCCTGCAATCCTTCGCCCGCCGCTTCGACGCCGATCATCTTGACCTCCGCATCGTCCAGGAAGGGGTGGAACAGGCCGATGGCGTTGGAGCCGCCGCCGACCGGCGCGATCAGCATGTCGGGCAGGCGGCCTTCCAGTTCCAGTATCTGCTCGCGCGCCTCCCGGCCGATGATCGACTGGAAATCGCGCACCAGTTCGGGATAGGGGTGCGGCCCGGCCGCCGTGCCGATGATGTAGAAGGTGTCGTGGACGTTCGACACCCAATGGCGCAGCGCATCGTTCATCGCGTCCTTCAGCGTCTGCGATCCCGAAACGACCGGGATCACCTCCGCGCCCAGCAGCTTCATGCGGAAGACGTTGGGCTTCTGCCGCTCCACGTCCTTCGCGCCCATGAAGATCTTGCATTCCATGCCGAACAGCGCGGCGACAGTCGCGGTCGCGACGCCGTGCTGGCCCGCGCCGGTTTCGGCGATGACCTTCTTCTTGCCCATGCGGCGGGCCAGCAGCGCCTGGCCGATGCAATTGTTGATCTTGTGCGCGCCGGTGTGGTTCAGCTCCTCGCGCTTCAGATAGATTTTCGCGCCCTTGCCGGGCGGCGCTTCGGCGCGCAGCGCCTCGGTCAGGCGCGCGGCATGGTAAAGCGGGTTCGGGCGGCCGACATAGCTGCGCAGCAATTCGGTGAATTCCGCGTCGAAGGCGGGGTCCTGCTTCGCCTCCTTGTACACCTTCTCCAGCTCCAGGATGAGCGGCATCAGGGTTTCGGCCACGTAACGGCCGCCAAAGGCGCCGAAATGGCCGGAGGCGTCGGGCTGCGAACGCAGGCTGTTGGGCAGGGTCATGCTATCGGTCATCGCTTCTGTCTCTTCGGGCATGGGTTGGATCACTTGGGCCAAGTGATCAACGCCATCGAAGGCCGATGCGTTCTAAAGGGGCGCGCTGCGTCAACATGCCGATGCCGCATTGCAGAAGGCCATGATCTTGTCCACACTCTTGATGCCCGGCGCGCTTTCGACGCCGGAGGAAATGTCGACCAGCGGCGCGCCCGTGATGCGGACGGCTTCGGCCACATTGTCGACGTCCAGGCCGCCGGAAAGCCCCCAGGGCAGGGACGGGGCAGCGCCGCGCAGCAGCGTCCAGTCGAAGCGCAGGCCCATGCCGCCGGGGAGCGCCGAACCATGGGGCGTCCTGGCGTCGAACAGGATGAAGTCGGCGGCGCCCGCATAGGCGCGGGCGGCCTCTATGTCGGCGCGGGTCTTGACGGAAATGGCCTTCCAGACGGGAATGCCGAAGCGCCTGCGAATGGCCGCCGCGCGTTCGGGAGGCTCCCTGCCGTGAAGCTGGAGCGCGGTGAGGGAGCCGGTGGCGGCCAGGCCCGCCAGGATTTCGTCCGTGGGATCGACCAGCACGGCGACCCGTTCGACATGGGACGGGACAGGCGCGGCGAGGGCGCGCAATTGATCCGCTTCGACATGCCGGGGGCTTTTCGGAAAATGGACGAAGCCCAGATGCGTCGCGTCCGCGCGCATGGCGGCGCCCACGGTCTCTGGCGTCGAAAGGCCGCAGATCTTGATGGCGAGTCGGGGCATGGGGGCGCTTTAGCGGGTGCGGCCGGGCGTGAGAACCGCTTTCATCCCGCCCTCTCTTCCCCTGGCCCTTCCTCCTGCGCAGCCGCGACGGCGGCGACGGGAGCCGCCAGGTCCATGTCGTGCAGCGCAAGCCACTGATCGGCATGATCCACGCAGGCCTTGCCGAGGAAGGCGTCCACCTGATCCATGATCCGGTCGTCGGAAAGCAGGGCGGGATCGAGCGGAGGGTGCCAGTGAACGCGGAAATGCGGCCCTTCGCTGCGGATCAGGTAGAAGGGCAGGAACCTGGCGCCGACCTTGCGGGCCAGGCGAAGCGCGACGGAAAGGTTGCCCGACGGCGGCAGGTCGCGGCCGAAGCGGGGAAACCAGACCTGCCGGTCCCGGCGTTCGTCCAGCAGGATGTAGAGGGTGGCGCGGTCCCGGCCGGCGAGATGCTTCAGCACGCCGCGGGCGGCGCCGCCCCCGGTGATCGCCTCGCCCATATAGCTGGATCGGGCGCGCTTGAGCATGGCCGCCTGCCGGGGGTCTTCCGGCGGGTCGTAGATGCCCAGGCCCGGCCTGTCGGTCGACGCCTTGATATGCGCGGCGAGCAGGTCCCAATTCCCCAGATGCACGGAAAGGGCGATCAGCGGACCGGGGCCGTCGAGCACCCGCCGATAGCCATCCGCATCCTCCACCGTCACATGATCGTTGTCGATCAGCCGGTCGATATTGGTGAGTTCGGCCATGGTGCGGCCCAGGTTGAACCAGCGGCGGGTGAGCATCGCCTCGCGGGTCGCATCGTCCAGATCGGGGCGAAGGATGGCAAGGTTCCTGCGCGCGCGCTCATCCCGCAGCTTCATCGACTTGCGGGCGATGTTGGCCGACAGCCATCCGCCCAGCCAGGAGGCGAGGGACGCGGGAAGAATGCGGAGGAGGGTGAAGAGAAAGGGGTTGGAGAGCATCGCGCCTGCCGTCATACAGCAGCGGTCGGGGCGGTAAAGGGCTTGGATTTGCGATGAGTTGGGCCTTGGGGCTTTGGGCGATCGTGCAGGGGCTGAGCGTGATCGGCGTGCTCGACTATTGGCGGCACCTGCCGGCCGACCGGCAGGAGGAAGCGCCCGATGGCGTAGTGGTGCTGCTGTCGGTGCGCGACGACTGGGATGGCGGCCCGGAACTGGTCGCCCGGCTGAAGGCGCAGGCCGCCCCTTTCCGGCTGGTGATCGCCACGTCGGGCGCATGCGCGGCGGCGGAGGCGCTGGCGGGGCGCGAAGGGGACTGGGTGCAGATCGTTCGCGCCGGCATCGCCAGCGATGAGGGGCAGAAGGTCCACAAGCTGCGGGCGGCCCTGCGATCCTTGCGGCAGGGGGACCGTTATCTGATTTTCATCGACGCGGACATCGAACCGCCGTCAAGGCTCATGGGACGGCTGCTCTTTCCGCTGGTGCGGGGAAAGGCCGACATCGTGACCGGCTATCGCCTGTTGTTGCCGGAAGCCAGCATGGCGGCCACGCTGGTGGGCGCGGTCGAAATGCAGTTGGCGACGCTGCCCAGGGCGGCGAGCGCGACCATGCCCTGGGGCGGGGCCATGGCGCTGACGCGGGAAACGGCGGAGCGGCTGGACCTGGATGCCGCGCTGGCGGGGCGGTTGTCGGACGACATGACGATCGGGCTTGCCGGATGGCGGGCGAAGCTGCGGTTGCGGCCGGTGCGCGATCTGCTGGTGGCCAGCCCGCTGGAGGGGCGGGGGGCGCTGGGCTTCGGCGTGCGGCAATATCGGCATGTCCTGACGAACAGCGCGGGAATGTGGCTGATCGCCTGCGCCGTGGCGGGCGCGCAGGCGCTGGGCTGGATTTGGGCGCTGGGTTGGGGCGGCTGGAGCGCCGTGGGCGTTGGCTATGCGGCGGCCGCGGGACGGGCGCTGATCCGGCGGCGGATCATCGCGAGCGTGCTGGAACGGGGCCAGGCGCGGGCGGCGCGGCGCTCGCTCTGGTGGGATGTGCTGGCGCCTTTTGCCGTGTGCTGGACGCATTGGGGAATTCAGTTGGCGGCGGCGGCTTCCCGGCGGATCAGATGGGGCGGCTATGATTATTGGATGAGCGACAAGCGCGTCGTCCGGATGGAGAGAGTGGAATGACGGGACTCCGGTCATTTTCTCTATCGATTTCGCAGCACAAGCGCAGGCGTGCGCAGAAGCCGCAGGCGAATCGGGCATTCCAGGGAGCAGGGGAAAGAGGGTTCTAGAGACGCAGGATGAGGAGCGGACGTTCCGTTTTCCTTGAAGCAGGCGCACCTAAAGACGGCGATTGGCCACCTCCCGTCACCAGTTTTCCGTCACCCCGGATCAAGTCCGGGGTGACGAATAGGGGGAAATGTCCGCTCCCCACCCTTCAGTAACGTCACCAAGGCATGAAAACGAAGCATCTGACCCATCTCGCCATCTCAGGAGAGCGCCGGGACAGGCCCCCGCCAGCGGATGACGCTGCTGTGAACCGGAAATAGCGCGGGAGGCGGAGCAGCCTTCCGCGAGCCTGCCTGCATTGCCCCAGGGGGGTTAGAAACCCGCCGGAAAGAGATGCCTGCCCTGCTCGTCCAGGCGCAGGATCACCTTGCCCGCCACGGCGCTGAGCGGCAGTGCGCCATAGAGGTGCGGGAAGAGGGCGCCGCCACGCGATTCTTCCCATTTCAGCGCGTCGCCGAAAGGGGCCAGGTCGACCATCAGCATCACCAGATGGTCCTGCCCCGCAAAATGCCTGGCGGCCGTCTCGGCGGCCTGCTCGCGGGTGGACATGTGGATGTAGCCGTCGGCCAGATCGACCGGCGCGCCCTTGAACGCGCCATCCGCCTTCAACTGGTCATACTGATCCTTCGTCAGGATCTTGTAGGCGAAGAGGTCGGTCACTCCTCGGTCAGGTCCGGATCCGCTTCGGGGCTGGCCTCCGGGCTGACTTCCAGGCCGGCGGGGGTGCTCACCTCCGTCTCCTCGTCGCTTTCCTCGATCTTTGCCGCGCTGACGACATGCTCGTCGTCGGACACGTTGAACAGGCGCACGCCGGCTGAACTGCGGCCGATGACGCGGAGGGACTCAAGGCCCATGCGGATCAGCTTCGCCTGGTCGGTGACCAGCATCAGATGGTCGCCATGCCGCGCCGGGAAGCTGGCGACGACGGGGCCGTTGCGGCCGATATTGTCGATATTGGTGATGCCCTGCCCGCCGCGCCCGGTGCGGCGATAGTCATAGGCGGAGGACAGCTTGCCATAGCCATTGGCGCAGACGGTGAGGATGAACTGTTCCTTCGCGGCCAGTTCGGCGAAGCGTTCCGCGCTCATCTGCGGCGATCCTTCCTTCTCCGCCTTCCACGGGGCGAAGCGCAGATAATCGTCGCGCTCCTCCTGATTGGCGCCCGAGCGGTGAAGGATGGAGAGCGAGATGACCTCATCGTCCTTTTTGAGCGTCATGCCGCGCACGCCGGTCGAGGTGCGGCTCTGGAATTCGCGCACGTCCGTCGCCTGGAAGCGGATCGCCTTGCCCTGGCGGGTGGCGAGCAGCACGTCGTCCTCTTCGGTCAGCAGCGCCACGCCGATCAGGCGGTCGTCGCTTTCATCGTCGAAGCGCATCGCGATCTTGCCGTTCGACGGGATGTTGGCGAAGGCGTCCATGCTGTTGCGCCGGACCGTGCCGTTCGCGGTCGCGAACATGACGTGCAGGTCCTTCCAGCTATCCTCGTCCTCCGGCAGGGGCAGGACGGTCTGGATCGTCTCTCCGGGGCTCAAGGGCAGCAGGTTCACCATCGGCCGGCCGCGCGTGGCAGGGCCGCCTTCGGGCAGGCGCCAGACCTTGAGGCGATAGACCTTGCCCGCCGTCGAGAAGAAGAGGACCGGCGTGTGGGTGGAGGTTACGAACAATTCGGTGATCGCGTCCTCATCCTTGGTCGTCATGCCCGAACGGCCCTTGCCGCCGCGGGCCTGGGCGCGGAAGCTCTCCAGCGGGGTGCGCTTGATATAGCCCTGCACGGTGACGGTGACGACCATCTCCTCCCGCTCGATCAGGTCTTCATCGTCTATGCCGTCGGCGGCGGCGGTGATTTCCGACAGGCGCGGGGTGGCGAAGTCGCGTTCGATCGCCTCGAACTCCTCGCGCATCACGGCATAGAGCTTCACCCGGTCGCCCAATATGGCGAGATATTCGGCGATCGCGGCGGCGAGTTCCGCCAGCTCGTTGCCGATCTCGTCCCGGCCGAGCGCGGTCAGGCGGTGCAGGCGCAGGTCCAGAATGGCGCGGACCTGCGTGTCGGACAGGCGGTAGCTGTCGCCGCCGACTTCCGTCTCGATGGCCTCTACCAGCTTCAGATAGGGCGCGATCTCCGCCACCGGCCAATCGCGGGCGAGCAGGGTTTCGCGGGCCTCGGCCGGGCTGGCCGAACCCCGGATGATGCGCACCACCTCGTCGAGGTTGGTGACCGCGATGACGAGGCCCAGCAAGATATGCGCCCGGTCGCGGGCCTTGTTGAGTTCATATTTGGTGCGGCGAGTGATGACCTCTTCGCGGAAGCGGACGAACGCCTCGATGATGTCGCGGATGTTGAGCAGTTCCGGACGGCCCCCGCGAATGGCGAGCATGTTGGCCGGGAAGCTCGACTGGGCGGGCGTGTTGCGCCATAGCTGGTTCAGCACAACTTCCGGCGTGGCGTCGCGCTTCAGGTCCATGACGATGCGCACGCCCTCGCGGCTCGATTCGTCGCGAATGTCGCTGATGCCCTCGATCCGCTTGTCCTTGGCGGCTTCGGCGATCTTTTCGACCAGGCCGTTCTTGCCGACCTGGTAGGGGATGGCGGTGAGGACGATGGAGCGGCGGTCTCCGCGCCCTTCCTCAATCTCATGCCGGGCGCGCATCATGATGGAGCCGCGCCCCGTATGATAGGCGCTGCGGGCGCCGGACTGGCCCAGGATCAAGGGCGCGGTCGGAAAATCGGGGCCGGGGACGATCTGGATCAGCTCGTCGATGGTGATGCCGGTGTTGTCGATATAGGCGAGGCAGGCGCGGATCACTTCGCCCAGGTTATGCGGCGGGATATTGGTCGCCATGCCGACCGCGATGCCGCCCGCGCCGTTGACCAGCAGGTTGGGGAAGCGGGCGGGCAGAACCTGCGGCTCGCTTTCCGAAGCGTCGTAGTTCGGCTGGAAATCGACGGTGTCCTTGTCCAGATCGTCCAGCAGCGCGTTCGTCACCTTGGCAAGGCGCGCCTCGGTGTAGCGCATCGCCGCCGGCGGATCGGGGTCCATGGAACCGAAATTGCCCTGGCCGTCGATCAGCGGCACGCGCATCGACCAGTCCTGCGTCATGCGCGCCAATGCGTCATAGATCGCGCTGTCGCCATGCGGGTGATATTTACCGATCACGTCGCCGACGATGCGCGCCGACTTGCGATAGGGCTTGTTGTGGGTGAAGCCCGATTCATGGGCGGAAAAGAGAATGCGGCGGTGGACCGGCTTCAGCCCGTCGCGCACGTCCGGCAGGGCGCGGGCGACGATGACCGACATGGCATAGTCGAGATAGCTTGCCTTCATCTCCTCCACGATGGAGATGGGGCTGATGTCCGAAGGGTCGGCGAGGGTAGTCTCGTCGGTCAAGTCGATTCTCTTTTTTCGGTGAGTGCTTGTTGTGCATCATGCACTAGCGGAGCGAAACAAATCTGTCACCCCTCGCGCGCGCACGCGCAAAGGCATGAGATGCGTGCCGGACGCGCCGGATCGTTTCCGGGGGGCTGACAGGCGGTCAACTGGTGCATATAGGTCGTTCAAACGTTATTCACGCGCCGACCCCTAATCGGCGTCAAACAAAGGCCGCCTGTCCCGCGGGCGCAGAGGAGAAGATGAACATGCGTTTTGTTACCCCCGTGGCGCTCGCGCTGACCCTTGCGCTGGCCGGCGGCGCCGTCTCGGCCCCGGCATTCGCGGCCAAGAAGGACGAGAAGAAGGGCGGCGCCCCGAAGCTGAACGTCTCGCCCGACGTGATCAAGGCGTTGCAGGCCGCCCAGCAGGCGGCGGAGAAGCAGGATTTCGCCGCGGCCAAGGCGGCGCTGGCCGACGCGGACAGCAAGGCGAAGTCGAACGACGACAAATATCAGATCGGCGCCATCAAGCTGAACGCCTCCATCGCCAGCAAGGATGCCGCGATGCAGAGCGAGGCGCTGACGCAGATGCTGGACAGCGGCCTCACTCCGCCGGAGCAGGCGGGCCAGTTCAACGCCGTCGCCGCCGACCAGGCGTTGCAGGCGAAGAATTACGATCTCGCCATCACCCGCGCCCAGGCGGCGGCCGCCGCCGGTTACAAGCCCGACGCGGTGAACGTGACGCTGGCCCAGGCCTATTTCGGCAAGGCCGGCACCGCCAACAGTTCGGTCGAACCGCAGCGCGGCCTGAACCAGCAGGGTCTCGCCGCGCTCAAGGCCGCGGCGGACGCCACCAGGGCGGCCGGGGGCCAGGTGCCGGCGCAATGGTATCAGATCGGCGTCAGCCGCGCCGCGCAGGCGAAGCTGCCCGAAGTCACCGAATGGGCCAAGATGGCCTATCAGGCCGCGCCCAGCGGGGAAAATCTGCGCACGCTGATCCGCCTGTTCCAGCAGGCCAATCCCAATATCTCCAACCGCGAAAATCTGGACGTGCTGCGCCTCATGGCGACCTCCGGCGGTCTGGTCGTGGCGCAGGATTATCTGGAATATGCCGAAATGGCCTCGAAGACCGGCATCTACGGCGAAGTGAAGTCGGCGATCGACGCTGGCCGCAGCAAGGGCGTGCTGAGCGCCAGCCAGGGCGGCGACCTGTACCAGACGGCGGTGCCCAAGATCGCGGGCGACAAGGGTTCGCTGGGCACTGCGGAGGCTGACGCGAAGAAGGCGGCGAACGGCAAGATCGCGGCGGCGACCGCCGACGCCTATCTGGGCTATGGCGACTATGCCAAGGCGGCGGCGATGTTCGAACTCGCCAAGCAGAAGGGCGGCGTCGACGCGGACGAAATCAACACCCGCATGGGCATCGCCAAGGCGCTGGGCGGCGACAATGCGTCGGCCAAGGCGGCGTTCCAGTCGGTGCAGGCCGGTTCGCGCAAGCAGATCGCCGATCTGTGGCTGGCCTATCTGGCGACCAAGGCCTGATCCTTGCCTGATGTGGGGCGCGCCGCCCGGCGCGGGCGGCGCGCCTCCATCATCTTCCACCATGATGACGGCCTGGCCGATGCCGGGCGACAAGGGGGATGGCTGACATGGCCATGACGAGACATTCGATTCTGACCTGCGGGCTGCTGGCCGGCGCCGCCCTGCTGGTCGCCGCGCCCGCCGTCGCGAAGAAGCCGGCCGTCGGCCCGGCGATCCAGATGTCGGACGGGTTCCGCGCCGCGACGCAGGCGGCGGACGCCGCGATCAGGGCCGGCGATGTCTCGACCGCGCAGGCGCAGATTTCGGGCCTGATGCCGGTCAGCGATTTCGAGGCCTATGTGGCGGCGGGCCTGCGGTTCCAGCTTGCCGTGCTGAAGGTCGACCGGCAGGCGCAGCGGGTGGCGCTGAACGACATGTTCAAGACGTCTTCCGTGCCGAAGGGCGACATGCCCCGCCTGCGCTACATTGCGGGCTATCTGTCCTACATCGTCGGCAATTACGACGATGCGACGGCGCAGCTCGATTATGCCCGGACGCTCGGCTACGATCCGATCGACGCGACCATGCTGCGCGCCGACATCGCCATCCGCCGCAACCGGCCCAAGGACGCGCGCGGCTTCGTGCAGCAGGCCCTGGCGCGGCAGCGGGAGGCCGGGCAGCCTATCCCGGCGGCCTGGTACGACCGGGCGATCTCCATGGCCTATCAGGCGGGGGACTGGACCGAATTGGGCGCGCTGTATCGGGAACGGCTGTCCCGTTATGATTCGGCGGGCGAGTGGCGGTCGGCCCTCGCCAATTACCTGGCGGCCCCCGGCATGGACGCGCAGGTGCAGCTCGACCTCTATCGCCTTCAGGCCGCCAATGGCGCCATGGCGAGCGAGCGCGATTATCAGGCCTATGCGCAACTGGCCGAAAAGACAGGCTATAGCGCGGAGACCAAGGCGATCATCGAGGCAGGCCGATCGGCCGGCAAGTTGACGCCGACGCAGGCGGCCACGGCGCAACTGCTCAAGAGCGCGACGCCCAAGGCCGCGAAGGAGATAGCGGGCCTGCCCGCCGCGGCGAAGAAGGCGGCGGCGGCGAAGGACGGGTCGGCCGCCATGGCGGTGGGCGACACCTATTTCTCGCTCGGCCAGTTCCCCCAGGCGGTGGAGCAATATCGCCTTGCCCTCGGCAAGGGAGGCGTCGATGCCGGCAAGGCGAATGCCCGGCTTGGCGTGGCGCTGGCGCGGTCGGGCGACCTGGCGGGCGCGAAGGCCGCGCTGGGCCAGGTGACGACCGGCAATTGGGCGAATGTCGCCGGCTTCTGGTCGGTCTGGGTCGACCAGCAGAGCCGCAAGACGGCGTCCACGCCGGCCGTCCTGCCGCCGGCGGGTTGAAGGGGCAGGCTCCACGGCTGGACAGGTTTGGGTCATTGCCGGTTTTTTTTTTTGAGCGTCTTGCGCTTTTGCCCTCGCAGGAGGGCGAGACGCTCAGGAAGCTGACCGTCCGCCTTCCCGTCCGAAACGGCACTTCACCATCGCCCGATCATGCGCCCGATCATGCCATCAGCAGGTTGTGTCCGCTCAACCGGCGCCCTCCAGCTTGTCCTGCGTCCGCGTCGCGAAATCCCCGGCGTCATGCCGCTCCCGAAGCTGCCCTTCCAGCGGTCCGTTCGCCTTGTTGACCATCCGACCGCGCTGCACCGCGGGCCGGGCGTCGATCTGCTCGGCCCAGCGCAGCACATTGGCATAGCTCCCCACGTCCAGGAATTCCGCCGCGTCATAGGCCCGGCCCAGCGCCACCCCGCCATACCAGGGCCAGATGGCCATGTCCGCGATCGTATATTCGTCGCCCGCGACATATTCATGCTCAGCCAGTTGCCGGTCCAGCACGTCCAACTGCCGCTTCGCCTCCATCGCATAGCGGTTGATCGCATATTCGAATTTTTCCGGCGCATAGGCGTAGAAATGGCCGAACCCCCCGCCCAGCAGCGGCGCGCTGCCCATCTGCCAGAACAGCCAGTTCAGCGTCTCGGTCCGCCCGGCCGGGTCGGTCGGCAGGAAGGCGCCGAATTTCTCGGCCAGATAGACCAGGATGGACCCGGATTCGAACACCCGCCGGGGCGGCGAGACGCCATGGTCCATCAGCGCCGGAATCTTGCTGTTGGGATTGACCGACACGAAGCCGCTGCCGAACTGGTCGCCCTCGTTGATGCGGATCAGCCAGGCGTCATATTCGGCGTCCTTGCCCGCCGCCAGCAGTTCCTCCAGCATGATCGTCACCTTCTGCCCATTGGGCGTGGCGAGCGAGTAGAGCTGGAGCGGGTGCCTGCCGACCGGCAATTCCCTGTCATGGGTCGGCCCGGCGACTGGCCGGTTGATGTTGGCGAAGGCGCCCCCGCTTTCCTTGTCCCAGGTCCAGACGCGCGGCGGAATATAGGCTGTGTCGGTCATGAGGGCGTCTCCTTGGGGAAGCGGAAAGAGGGTGGGGCGGGTCACGCCCGCTGCTTCGGCTAGGTAAGGATCGACCCTGTCCGGCGCAAACCCCGCATGATCAAAAAAGGCAGCGCGGCGGCAGCGGCTGCATTGGTCGCGTTTTTTGCACGTGGAACGCATTTCGTCGCTGTCCGGCTGTCTCCGCCGGCAGGGAAGGCCTATAGGACCGGCGTCATGTTTCTTCGCGCCGTGTCGATGGACGGGGATGGAGGGGCATGAAAAAATTTGCACGCAGGCTCTTGATCGTCCCGCCTTCCCGTCCATATGAAACGGCGCTGGCACTCCCCGACGAGGAGTGCTAACAGATGCGAGTTCAACAGGGAGAAGGAGCCGGAGTCGCCCGCCATGGGCGGTTCCACCCGATCCCATTCAACGTCGTAAAGAGGGAAAGGCACTCAACATGGCATTTCGTCCGTTGCATGACCGCGTTCTCGTCCGCCGCGTAGAGGCGGAAGAGAAGACCGCCGGCGGCATCATCATCCCCGACACCGCCAAGGAAAAGCCGCAGGAAGGCGAAATCGTCTCCGTCGGCACCGGCTCCAAGGCCGAAGACGGCAAGGTGACCCCGCTGGACGTCAAGGCCGGCGACCGCATCCTGTTCGGCAAATGGTCGGGCACCGAGGTCAAGGTCGACGGTGAAGACCTGCTCATCATGAAGGAAAGCGACATCCTGGGCGTCATCGCGTAACTGCGAACCAGATCGTCATTTCCTATTTTGGCGGAAATTCGTGCCTCATAACGGTGTGAACTTCGCAAGATTTGCAATTCAAGAGAGGTAAAGATCATGGCAGCGAAGGACGTAAAGTTTTCGCGTGACGCTCGTGAGCGCATCCTGCGCGGCGTCGACATCCTGGCCGACGCGGTCAAGGTGACCCTGGGCCCCAAGGGCCGCAACGTCGTCATCGACAAGAGCTTCGGCGCCCCCCGAATCACCAAGGACGGCGTCAGCGTCGCCAAGGAAATCGAACTGAAGGACAAGTTCGAGAATATGGGCGCCCAGATGGTCCGCGAAGTCGCTTCGAAGACCAACGACATCGCCGGTGACGGCACCACCACCGCGACCGTCCTGGCCCAGGCCATCGTGCGCGAAGGCATGAAGTCGGTCGCCGCCGGCATGAACCCGATGGACCTGAAGCGCGGCATCGATCTCGCCGTCGCCAAGGTTGTCGAGGACATCAAGGCCCGCTCGAAGCCGGTTGCCGGTTCGAACGAAGTCGCCCAGGTCGGCATCATCTCGGCCAATGGCGACCGTGAAGTCGGCGAAAAGATCGCCGAAGCCATGGACCGCGTCGGCAAGGAAGGCGTGATCACCGTCGAGGAAGCCAAGGGCCTCGATTTCGAGCTGGACGTTGTCGAAGGCATGCAATTCGACCGCGGCTACCTGTCGCCCTACTTCATCACCAACCCGGAAAAGATGCAGGTCGAACTCGCCGACCCCTACATCCTGATCCACGAAAAGAAGCTGTCGAACCTGCAGTCGATCCTGCCGATCCTCGAAGCCGTGGTTCAGTCGGGCCGTCCGCTCCTCATCATCGCGGAAGACATCGAGGGCGAAGCGCTGGCGACCCTGGTCGTCAACAAGCTGCGCGGCGGCCTGAAGGTCGCTGCGGTCAAGGCGCCTGGCTTCGGCGACCGCCGCAAGGCCATGCTGGAGGACATCGCCGTCCTGACCAAGGGCGAAGTCATCTCCGAAGACCTCGGCATCAAGCTTGAGAACGTCACCCTCGGCATGCTCGGCACCGCCAAGCGCGTCACCATCGACAAGGACAACACCACCATTGTCGACGGCGCTGGCGATGGCGAAGCGATCAAGGGCCGCACCGAGCAGATCCGCGCTCAGATCGAATCGACCACGTCCGATTATGACCGCGAAAAGCTGCAGGAGCGTCTGGCCAAGCTGGCTGGCGGCGTTGCCGTCATCAAGGTCGGCGGCGCGACCGAAGTGGAAGTCAAGGAGCGCAAGGACCGCGTCGACGACGCGCTGCACGCAACCCGCGCGGCCGTTGAAGAAGGCATCGTCCCCGGCGGCGGCACGGCCCTGCTCTATGCGACCAAGGCCCTCAAGGACCTCAAGGGCGCGAACGACGACCAGACCCGCGGCATCGACATCATCCGCAAGGCCATCGAAGCGCCGCTGCGCCAGATCGCCCAGAATGCGGGCGTCGACGGCGCCGTCGTTGCGGGCAACCTGCTGCGCGAAAATGACGAGACCAAGGGCTTCAACGCCGCGACCGACACCTATGAGAACCTGGTCGCCGCTGGCGTGATCGACCCGACCAAGGTCGTCCGCGCCGCGCTGCAGGACGCCGCTTCGGTGGCCGGCCTGCTGATCACGACCGAGGCGACCATCGCCGAACTGCCCTCCGACGACAAGGCGCCGATGGGCATGCCCGGCGGCGGCATGGGCGGCATGGGCGGCATGGACTTCTAACACCGCGTTGCGGGCGGGCCTACGGCTCGCCCGCGACAAGGGAAGTCCAAAGCCCGGAAAAATCGGAAAAGGCCGGTGGAGAGCTTCTCCACCGGCCTTTTTCTGCCCGAGTCTGTGGTTCAGCCGAGCAGTATATAGGCGGCCCCAAGCGCGGCGCAGGCGCCCAGGACCGGCAACACGCCGATCCTGAACCGGAACACCGCGATCATCGCGCCCGCCGACAGCAGCACGGCGGGAAGATCGACGCTGGACGGCACGGGCAGGTCGATCCCGCCGACCCGCTGGACCTGCCGGAACAGGGTGTGGATGGCGAACCAGATGGCAAGATTCAGGATCACGCCGACCACCGCCGCGGTGATCGCCGTCAGCGCCGCCGAAAGCGCCGGGTTGCCGCGCAGCCGCTCGACGAAGGGCGCACCGGCGAAGATCCAGAGGAAGCAGGGGACAAAGGTTACCCAGGTGGTCAGGATTGCGCCGAGCGTAGCGGCGAGCAGAGGATGCATCGCGCCGGATTCGCGAAAAGCGGCGAGAAATCCCACGAACTGCGTCACCATGATCAGCGGCCCCGGCGTGGTTTCCGCCATGCCCAGGCCGTCGAGCATTTCGCCGGGCCGGAGCCAGCCGAAGGTGCCGACCGCCTCCTGCGCGACATAGGCAAGCACGGCATAGGCGCCGCCGAAGGTGACGACCGCCATCTGGCTGAAGAAGCTGGCGATATGGGTGAACACATTGTCCGGCCCCAGCGTCAGGAACAGGGCCAGCACCGGCCCCAGCCACAGCGCCAGGAACAGGGCCGAGATGCGCAGCGACCAGCCGAGGGCCGGGCGCGCGTGATCGGGCAATCGCTCCCCCAGCGCGGTGTCGCGGTCGTGCACGATCTGTCCATTCGCCGGGCCGTGACCGCCGCCGCCCTGGAAGGCCGCAAGGCCGCTGCGCCCGCCGACGAAGCCGATGAGGCCCGCCGCCAGCACGATCGATGGAAAGGGCGCGCCGAGAAAGAAAATAGCCACGAAGGCGGCAACCGCGATCCCGCGCATCGCGGCATTCTTCAACGCCCGCGACCCGACCCGGACCACCGCCTGCATCACGATGGCCAGCACCGCCGCCTTGAGGCCGAAGAACAGCCCTTCGATGACCGGAACATGGCCCAGCAGCACATAGATGTAGCTGAGGCCCAAAATGGCGAGGAAGCCGGGCAGCACGAACAATGTGCCCGCGATCAGGCCGCCCTTGGTCTTGTGCAGCAACCAGCCGATATAGACGGCGAGCTGCTGCGCCTCCGGCCCGGGCAGCAGCATGCAATAGTTAAGCGCGTGGAGGAATCGCTCCTCCCCGACCCAACGCTTTTCCTCGACCAGCAGCCGGTGCATCACGGCGATCTGTCCCGCCGGTCCGCCGAAGCTGAGTGCCGCGATCCGCGCCCACACGCGCGTCGCTTCGCCCAGCGATATGCCGTGATGATCGTCGGACAGAGAAGCTGTCGTGGTGGTGGAGGATGCGCCTGCGGTCATCGATCCGTCCTTCTGTTGCTGAAAAAGGCATGGAACTGGTTGAGCGCGTCGCTCGCCATGGCGATGCGCTGTAGGTCGTCGTCGGTCGAGGCGCAGACGCCGGACAATATGGCGCCCAGACCCGAAGTTTCCGGTCGCCCGAACCTGCCGTCGCCAATGTCGAGGTCATGGATGATCTCGCCGATTGCGACCAGGGCGGGGTCGTCAAGAAGGTCCGCGCGCAGCAGCAATGTCTCGAAACTGCATCGGTCGCCTTCATGGGTGAATTCGGCATCGGCCATGTCGAAGCGCAATTCCCCTTCGCCCGGCTGATAATGGCGGCTGTCGACGAATTTGAAGCGGGCCTGCGGGTCGATGAAGCGGCGGATCAGCCAGGCGCAGGCGATGCGATCGACATGGACGCCGCTGCGCGTTACCCAGGTCCGGTCGGCGAGATCGATCGGTTCGGCGTGAGCGGCAGATTCGGCGCGGCTGACGTCCGGATGCCGGTGGCGCTGCCGGTCCAGTTCGGCAAGCGCCGCTTCGGCACGCCTCCGCTCCGGGGCGCCGAAGAAATCCAGCCGGCCGACATCCTCCAGCCGCTTTTGCAACCGGGCGATGTCCGTTCCGCTCGCGGGGCCGGTTTCCAGCAGGCGTCGGGCGGCGCGGGCGATCTCCTCATAATCCTCGCGCCGGGCTGCATCGAACAGGGCGCGCACGTCCGCGTCGGATTGCCCCGCGAGCAGGCGGGCCTCGATCAGCGTCGCTTCGCCGCCATTGTCGACGATCTCCGCCATCAGGCTGCCGAAGGCGGCGGCGCTCTCCTGCGAATGCGGCAGGACATGGACTGCATTTTTGAGCGGCACCGCGCCGATGGATTGCAGGCGGCGCCAAATCTTCACCCGCAAATAGGGGGGCTTGGCGGGAAGTTGGTGCAGCAGCGCGAGCCATGGGGTGGCGTCAGTCATGATCATGATGCATATGTATCAATGAAGATGATTCGAAGAAACAGGAATATCAATGCTGCGGCCTTCTTCTCTTTCTGTTGCATGTGCGGCGGCTGTCCTAGTGGGTGCGCCGCACGTTTTTGCGCAGGATGACGGTCTTGCCTTGACCGGCAGCGTTCGCCTGCGCCTTGAGGAGATAGAAGGGCAGGCGCGCGCAGGGTTCGATCGCGACGACAGCCTGTTCAACATCCGCACGCAGCTTATGGCCGAATATCGGTCCGGCGCGTTCAGGGCAGGGGCGGAACTGTTCGACAGCCGGGCCTATGGCGCTGACCCCGGCACGCCGATCTCCACCAATGAGATCAACGCGATGGAGTTGGTCCAGGCCTATGTCGCGAGCGACATAGAGGAGCCGCTGGGCAAGGGCAGCAAGCTCAGCCTGATGGCGGGGCGGTTCACGCTGAACCTCGGCTCCCGCCGGCTCGTCGCCGCCGACGATTATCGCAATACCACCAATGGCTATACTGGCCTGCGCGCCGACCTGGCCGCGCCCGGCGGGGTCAAGGGGGTCTTCATCTACACCCTGCCGCAGCAGCGTCGTCCCGACGATGCCGACGGCGTCCGCAACAAGCGGGTGCGTTTCGATCATGAGGGTTTCGATCTGGTGCTGTGGGGCGGCATCGTCGGCAAGGCCGATGCGATCGGCCCGGCCATGGCGGAATTCAGCTATTTCCACCTGGGTGAGCGGGACGAACCGGGGCGACCGACGCGGGACCGATCGCTCGATACCTTTGGCGGACGCATCATGAGCGAGCCGGAAACGGGGCGGTTCGACTATGAGGTGGAGGCATTTTACCAGACTGGCAGCGTCAGCGCGTCGCTTGCGCCCGGTGCGGCGCGCCAATCGGTTGCCGCCAGCTTCCTGCACGTCGATGCCGGCTACAGCTTCGGCGGATCCTGGAAGCCGCGTCTGTCGCTGGAATTCGACCGGGCGAGCGGCGATCGGCGGGGCGGGCGCCAGGGCCGCTTCGACACGCTGTTCGGCATGCGCCGGGCGGACCTGGCGCCGGCCGGTCTCTACAATGCGCTGGCGCGGACCAACATCGTGACGCCCGGCATCAGGCTGGAGGCGACGCCCGACAAGCGGTGGGACTGGTTTGCGACCTATCGCGCCCTGTGGCTGGCTTCGCGGACGGACGCCTTTTCCTCCACGGGGGTGAGGGACGCCAGCGGACGATCGGGCAGCTTCGCCGGCCATCAGGTGGAGGGGCGGGTGCGATACTGGATCCTTCCCTCGCGGCTGCGGTTTGAATTCGACGGGCTTCTGCTCGCCAGGGGGCGGTTCCTGCGGGATGCGCCCAGCGCGCCGGCGGGAAGATGGACGCGCTATACCTCCTTCAACCTGACCGCGAGTTTCTAGGCGGCGACGGAGATGGCCGCCATCCGGAGAGAATTAATTACGGCATGAGAATTATTCGTTTGTTCGTGGCGGATTTCCAGGAACATTTCGTTTCACAAGAAAACCGAGAAATGGGCTGGGTGCGGAAAGCGTCCGGCCTGTCCGTTCTTTGGAGGGATGCCGCGTCGCGAGCCTTGTCGCGCGACGCATGCCTGAACGGCCCATAACTGCCCGAAAAGGGCCGAAAGGGAGCCATTATGCAGAAGTTCTTGTCCGTTCGTCGCGCTGCATTGCTGCTGTCGTGCTGCGCTGCCACGCTGTCGTCCCACGCCTGGGCGCAGGAGCCGGATGCGGAAGACGCAGGAACGATAACCGTCACCGGCCGCCGCATCTCCCAATCGGCGGAGGCCATCGGCGAGGACAAGGTGAGCAATGTCGTGGCGGTCACGCGCGAAGCTCTGCTTTCCGCTCCGTCGGGCATTTCAGGCCTGAAGATGCTGGAGCAACTGCCCGGCTTCAACGTGCAGACCGACGGCGCGCTCGGCCTCTATGAATTCGGCAACAGCGTCCAGACACGCGCCTTCAACCTCGACCAGATCGGCTTCGTGGTCGACGGCATTCCCACGGGCCGCAGCGACGCCTTCGGCGGCAGCCCGGTTTTCCGCTATGTCGACAACGAAAATCTCGGCGTGGTGGAAGCCGCCATCGGCGCGGGCGATGTGGGCCTGCCCAGCTATTCGACGCTCGGCCCGGTAGTGCAATATAACAGCATTGCGCCGCAGGACGAGATGGGCCTGTTCGTGTCGCAGAGCTTTGGCGATTTCGACATGAAGCGCACCTTCATTCGCGCGAGCACCGGGCGGGTGGGACCGTTCAAGGCCTATGTCAGCCGCACCAAGCTGGACAGCGACTTGTGGCGCGGCCCCGGATCGGTCGATCGCGAGCATTGGGAAGGGCAGATTCACGCCGATCTGGGCGGCGATAGCTGGGCGCGCTTCAAATTCGTGTCGAACGACTTTTTCGACTATGACTCGCCGACCATTACGCGGGGGCAATATAATTGCGTAACGCGCAATGCCTTGGGGCAGTGCGGCCGCGACTATGCCTATATCGAAAATGTGCCGAATACGACGACGGGTTTCGCGCCGACCGCGCCGGGCATCTATTATTCGAACAGCGCCTATACCGCCGTCTACAATCTTGCCATCAACGTGCGTAAGGACAAGCTGTACGGAGCGACCTTCCACGCTGGCATCGATGACGGGGTCTGGGCGGAATCGACCCTCTATTATGAGGACAAGGACGGTTACGGCGTGTCGCCCGACGCCTATGGCAGCACGACGCGGGGCGCGACCCCGGGCAGCTATCTGCGCTATCTTTATCAGTCGGAGGCTGGCCTTCCGGTCGTAGCGCCCAAGGGCGTGCAATATGGCTTGTCCGGCGTTGGCGGGGATCGTTACGGCATCACCGGCAAGCTGCATTGGGAAATCGGCAGCAACGCTCTGGAAGCGGGAGTCTGGGCCGAAACCGACAAATATCACCGCACCCAGGCGCGCTACAACACGGTCGATGGCGCGCCCGACAGCGCGCCCAACCTGAACGAACTGGTCTATCTGCGCCGCGACTACCGGTCAAAGCGCGACATATTGCAGGTGTTCGTGAAGGATACGCTGAAACTCATGGACGAGCGGCTGATCCTCGACCTGGGTTTCAAGGGGTTGACGATGGACTATGTCCAGCGCGGCTATCGCGACTTTGACGATTATTACCGCACCCGGACGATTGGCGGCGTCCTCAGGGGCATTCCTGGGTGGGGTCCGCAGGCCAACACCGCGCATTACACGGATATGTTCCTGCCCATGGCGGGCCTGCTCTACAAATTTGACGGGCGGACGCAGGTCTTCGCCTCCTATGCGGAGAATATGGCCCTGCCCAAGGGCATGGACGACATCTATTCGGTGACGCGCCCCGGCACGTCCGCGCTGGTGCCGCAGCCCGCGCCCGAACGGTCGAAGAACATGGAACTGGGCATCCGCACCAACCAGGGACAGGTCTACGCGTCGTTGGCGGCCTTCTACACGAAGTTCGAAAACCGCATCCAGTCGATCACCAGCTTCGTGCCCGGCGGCGGCGCGTCGACGGAAACCTTCTACCAGAATGTGGGACGGGTGCGTTCCTATGGCGTGGAATTTGCCGGCACCTACAAGCCGTCCTTCCTGGACGGCCTCGCTTACGGTAACCTGAACGTCACCTACAACAATGCCAAGTTCAAGGACAACATCATCGGCTCGACCGTCATCCCCCTCGCGGGCAAGTTCCTGCCGGACAGCGCCAAGTGGATCGTCAGCGGCGGCGTGACGGTGGAACCGGCAAGCTGGCTGGTCGCGAACTTCTCCGGCAAATATACCAGCAAGCGCTGGTCGACCTTCGTCAATACGCCGGGGTCGAGCGTGCCGGGCTACACTGTCTTCAGCGCCTATGTCGACATTGGGGACGGCCTCAGCTTCGGGCCGGTCAAGGGAATCAAGGCGCGGCTCAACGTCGACAATATCTTCGACAAGGACACGCTTTCCTACATATCTGCCCAGCCATCGGGTGACGGCTTCTTCCGGCCGCTTTCTCCTCGCACGTTCCAGTTCACCATTTCGGGCGAGATTTGATGCTGAAAAGGATGATGGCGGGGGCGGCGCTGGTGGCGCTGCTCCCGTTCGGGGTGCAGGCGCAGGAGGTGCCGAAGAAAGTCTATCAACTCCACCAGCGGCTGCTGACGCTCGACAGCCATCTCGACACGCCCGCCTCGCTCGACCTGCCCGGCTGGTCGATCAAGGACGAGCATGGGGTTCATAGCGACTATACCCAGGTCGACCTGCCGCGCATGAAGAAGGGCGGCCTGGACGGCGGTTTCTGGGCGATCTACACGCCGCAGGGGCCGTTGACGGAGGAGGGATTCCGCAAGGCGCGGGACTTCGCGATCCTGCGCGGCGTGTCGATCCGCCAGATGGTGGCGGCGGACCCGGCGAATTTCACACTGGCGCTGGAGGCGAAGGACGCCGCGCCCATCGCGGCGGCGGGCAAGCGGGTCGTCTTCATGTCGATCGAGAACGCCTATCCGCTGGGCGAGGACGTGTCGCTGCTCAAGACCTTCTACGACATGGGCGTGCGGGTCGTCGGTTTCGCGCATTTCGCGCATAACCAGTTTGCCGACAGCTCCACCGACCCGTCGAAGAAACCGCGCTTCGGCGGCCTTTCCCCGTTGGGGAAGGATCTGCTGAAGGAAATGAACCGGCTGGGCGTGGTGCCGGATGCGTCGCACAGCAGCGACCAGGTGCTGGACGACCTGCTGGCGCTGTCCACCACGCCGGTGCTGCTGACCCATTCGGGCTGCAAGGCCGTCTATGACCATCCGCGCAACATCGACGACGCGCATCTGAAGGCGCTGGCGGCCAAGGGCGGCGTGATCCAGATGAACGCCTTTGGCGCCTATCTGCGCGCTTCCAAGCCCAATCCGGCGCGGCAGGAGGCGCTGAAGGCGCTGTTCGGCCAGTTGCGCGAGGACGCGAAACTGACGCCGGAAAAGCGGGCCGAACTGCTGGCGAAGCGGCAGGAGATCGACCGGCTCTATCCCGAAACCGACCGGGCGACCTTCGACGATTTCATGGCGCACATGCTCCACGCGCTGAAGGTGGCGGGGCCGGACCATGTCGGCATCGGCCTGGACTGGGACGGCGGCGGCGGTGTCGTCGGCCTGGAGGATGTGCTCGACCTGCCCAAGATCACCGCCGCCCTGCTGAAGGCGGGCTATAGCGAGGCGGATGTCCAGAAAATCTGGTCGGGCAATGTCCTGAGGGTGCTCGCCGCGGCCGAGGCGGCGAAGGGATCATAGGATTCCCGCGACAGGGGCGCCCTGATGGCCGCCCCTGTCGCGCATCGATTGGGCGGGGTAGCGGGGTGGATCGCAATCGCGATCACCTGTTTCCGCTGAGATGATAACCATTTCGCGTCCCGGCGGTTCGCTGATGGAGGTCGTGCCGCTGGAGGACAAGCTGCTGATCGAAGCGCGCATCAGCCGGCGCGACATTGCCTTCATTCGTCCGCGGCTGCCCGCGACGGTCAAGATCACCGCCTATGATCCCTCCATCTACGGCACGGTCGGCCGCATCTCGCCCGACACCTTGCAGGATGAGGTGAACCGCGACAGGTCTTCTACCGCGTCTATGTCCGCACCCGGCATTCCAGCCCGCGGACCAGGGACGGCAGGGACCACGCCATCATGCCGGGCATGGCCCGCGACAGTCGAAATCCGCACCGGCCGCAAGACCGTGTTTGATTACCTGATGAAGCCGATCAACAAGGCCAAGGAAGCGATGCGCGAGAGAAAGGGGAAGGGCATTGCGAAAAGGCGAGGGGGCATGCCCATTCCCGCCATCAGCGGTCCGTCATCAAACTGAAATATTATTGTCATCCTATTGTCTCTGAAATGCCATAGCGGCCGCAACCAGCATATCAGGGGAGTCGCTCGATGGGGGCAAGGACGTTCGAAACCGGGTTATTGATCGCGGGCGTGCTGGCGCTGACGCCGCAGGCGGCGAGCGCCCAGAGCAATGCGGAACTTCAGCGCCAGATCGATGAGTTGAAGGCGCAGGTACAGGCGCTGACATCGGCGCTCGCCGCCAGCAAGTCTGCGCCGGCCGCTGCCGAGCCTGTCGCGGCCGCTCCTGCGCCAGCCGCCTCCCTGGCCGCCGCGCCCGACCAGCCGCCGGCCGCCACGCCGGCATCGGATCCGGCGCCCCGGTCGAAGGCGTGGTACGAACGGCTGTCGCTTCGGGGCTATACCCAGATGCGCTACAATGCCTTCCTGTCCGGTGATGATAGCGCGCCTGCGGGCGTTTCCCGCCTGCGTTCGGTGCATGACAGCTCTATCTCGGACCGAGGCGGCTTTTCGCTGCGCCGTGCCCGGCTGGTGCTTCAGGGCGACGTTTCCGATCGCGTCTCGCTCTATCTTCAGTCCGATTTTGCCACGGCGGTGAACAACCAGGCGGGAAGCGAGCGGCGGGAGGGATTCGCCCAGTTGCGGGACGCCTATGCGGACGTCTTCCTCGACAAGGGGAAGGATTTTCGCCTGCGCTTCGGCCAGTCCAAGGTGCCCTTCGGCTGGGAGAACATGCAATCCTCCTCCAACCGCCTGACGCTCGATCGCAGCGACGCGATAAACAGCGCGGTGCCCGGCGAACGCGACCTTGGCATCGTGGGCTATTATACGCCGCCTTCGGTGCAGGAGATATGGGACCGGCTGGCGCATGACGGGCAAAAGCTGTTCGGCAATTACGGCGCGTTCGGCATCGGCGCCTTCAACGGGCAGGGCACCAACAGGACGGAACAGAATCGCGGCCTGATGAAGGTCGCCTTCGCCACCTGGCCGTTCGAACTGGACGGCCTGGGCGACGCGTTGGCGGGGCAGGTGTTCGAAATCGGCGGCTCCGCGATGATGAACGACGTGCAGCCCGAACTGCGCAGCGGCTCGGTCAGTCCGGTGGCCTATGACGACGATCGCGTTGGCATCCATGCCATGCTCTACCCTCAGCCCTTCGGCATCCAGGCGGAATGGAACTGGGGCAGGGGGCCGGAATATGACCGCGCCAGCCAGTCCATCCTGACGAAGAAGCTGCATGGCGGCTATGTGCAGATGATGTATCGCGTGCCCATGGGTTCGATCGGCGCGCTGATGCCCTATGGCCGCTGGCAATATTATCGCGGCGGGTGGAAAGCAGGGACCAACGCGCCGCGCCTGGAAACCGACGAACTGGAACTGGGCATCGAATGGCAGCCATGGAAGGCGCTGGAATTCACCCTTGCATTCGCCCGGATGAAACGCGCCGAAGCCGACGAGCGCCGCACCGGCCGCGCCGAAGGCAATCTTATCCGCACGCAGGTGCAGTGGAATTATTGAGGCGCGATGGGCGCAGCATGCCGGTCGCTATGTTCGCCATTGCGGCGTCTCGAACTCAGGACTCGCCTGACTGAGTAATTTGGGTGGTTAGCTGTCATTCCCCTATTCGTCACCCCGGACTTGATCCGGGGTCCCGCTGCCTTGGACGAGGCGGGCACTCAGAAAGGAAAGCGGGACCCCGGATCAAGTCCGGGGTGACGGGAAACTGATGACGGGAATTGGCCATTTCCGGGCCTTTCCGAATTCGCCCAGGCGCGCTGGGTGCGCCAGGTTACGTGATCGCGGCGGATATGCAATGCGCCTCGCATCGTCCGCGCTCGCCTCATGCGGCGGCTTCGCGCAGGGCGGCCGCAGGCGCGAAGCCCAATATCGCGCCGAGCGCCGCGATCAGGTCGGCAGCGGCCGTGGCGCTCGCGCGACGGGCGCGCCAGCCGACGTAAATGTCCGGGCGAACGAGCAGCGCGCCGTCGTCGGCCACTTCGCTTGCGGCCGCGAAATCGCCATAAGGATCGTCATATCGCTGGCCGGGGCCGATCCGGTGAACCGCGATCTCGATCCCGAAGGCGGCGGCGGCCTCGGCGGCGGCCTGCTCCCACGCCGCGCCGCTGATGCCGGTCAACAACGTGAACCGGCCTTTCCCGCACAAGTCCATCGCCGCCACGCGGCGGCCGTTTTCGCTGAGCCAGACGTGCGGCAGGTGCGCGCCCGGGCGGCTGCTCGCCTGATGATAGAGTTCGGGGTCGCGCAACCAGGCGGGTTCGGGCGATCCGTCATCGACGACCGCGCCCGATGCATAGCGCTGGTTCATTTCGACGCCGTGGCAATTATAGACATAGTCGGAGGCCTGGATGGCGGCGCGCAGCGCTTCGCGGCGGGCCGCCGCTTCCTGCGTATCGTCCTGGAGCGCCGCCATGTTGCGGCGCATCTCTTCCGGATCCTGCGTATCGAGCAGTCCCAGCGCCTGAAGGATCGGCGGAAAGCATCCGAGGCTCTTGTTGGCCCGCTTGACGACCTGCTCGGCGACCGGAGCGCGTTCAAGGTCGTAGGATTCCAGCAGCGACGGCGCCGCCTGGCCCTTGACGACATGCGCGAGCTTCCAGGCGAGATTATAGGCATCGCCGATCGACGCGTTCGAACCCAGGCCGTTCGTGGGCGGATGGCGGTGGATCGCATCGCCCATGCAGAATACCCGGCCCTTCGCGATGGTGGTGGCGTAGGCATCGTTGACGGTCCAGGTCGACGTCGCCTCTATCTTGATCGGAATCCGGTCGTCGCCGATCAGCTTGTGGAGAATGCCGCGCGCAAACTCCTCGGTGATCTGCGGTGGGCCTTGTTCGATGTCGTAGCCCCAGATGGCGAGCCATTTGTTCCAGGTCCGGACCATGCGGATGACGCCGATGCCAAGGCCGCCGACGCTCGATCCCGGCTGGATGATCCAGTAGAGCACGCTCGGCCGATGCGCGACATATTTGGAAAGGTCGCAGTCGAAGACGATGTTCATCGATCCCGAAACGCCCATCCGCCCTTCGAGCGGCAACCCATAGTCCGCGACGACCCGCGAGTTCGCCCCGTCGGCGCCGATCAGATAACGCGAGCGGATGGTGTAGACGGCGCCGGTCAGATGGTCCTTCACCGTCGTCGTGACGCCTTCCGCGTCCTGCGTGCTGCTCAGATATTCGGTGTCGAACCGGATTTTCGCGCCGCGCTTGGCGGCTGCCGCGATCAGCAGTGGTTCCATCATGTTCTGCGGCAGGTCGCACATGGAGGTGGGGCTGGCGAGATCATAATCGGCGCGGCGGGCGGGATGCATGCCCCATGTCAGCAGCCGGCCGAGTTCGGTGCCGGTGAGGCTGGTGCAATAGGTGTTCTCGCCCATCTGGGTGTTGGGCACCGCCATGCCGACCGCCTCCTGCTCCAGCCCCAGGTCGCGCAGGATTTCCATGGTCCGCTGGTTGGTGATGTGCGCGCGCGGCGTGCGCGCGGTCCAGCCGAACTTGCCCACCGCCTGGCATCGGACGCCATAGGTGGCGAGCGCTGCGGCAGAGGCGGCGCCGGCAGGGCCCGTGCCGATGATCAGGATGTCGGTATCGAAGCCGGATTCAGTGGACATGCATTCCCTCCGTGCGTTGTTATGCCGACGGGCCGAAATCCGGTTCCGCAGGCTGATTGGGATCGAGAAGCCGCTCGGCGATGGCGAGCGCCTCCTCCGCGGCGGCGCGAAGCGGACCCTCGTCCGAGTCGAGGCCGGTGACGAACCCGTGCCCCACGCCGCGAAATATATGCAGGGAAACGGCCGGATTTCCCTCGACGCAGGCCGCCAGCGCCTCCACATTTTCGGCCCCGACCGACGCGTCCGTATCGCCCAGCAGGATCGTCACCGGCGTTTCGAGCTGCGGCAGATAGTCGATCGGCGGCGCGAGCGGAGCGACATTGGGAAGCCCCTGCGGAAACGGATAGACGGCAAGCAGCGCGCAATCGCTTCCGCGCCGCGCCAGTTCGAGAACGAAATTGCCGCCTAGGCAGAAGCCTATGACCCCTCGCGCCCCGATGTGCTGAACCAGCCGTTCGAGCGCATCGGCATAGTGCCTGTCGTCAAGCCGGTGGCGCCGCTCGAACGCAGCCTCGCGCGTCGATTGCGCGAGCGGACCGAAGGAGGCGAAGGGATCGAGCAGGATGACCGGCGCCTGCCGGGCAAGATGCGCTGCAAGGCCGCGATAGAAGGGCGTCATCCCGTAGATGTCGGGGATGAGGAGCGCGGGGGGAGCGCGATGCCCTGCCCCTAAGACGAGGCCTTCGAGCCCGAACCCTGCGGGGGCGGAGTAGGGCTCGCCTTGCGGATCGACCGGAAAGCGCGCGCTCGGCTGCGTATGGCACATCGGATTTCTCCGGGAAGTCGGTCAGGCCGCGCGGTCGAGAACGAAGTCGACCGTCAGCGTATCGACGCCGTCTTCCTGCGTCGTCCGGCGGACCAGATCGTCGCGCACGCCGCTGCAGCAATCGCTGTCGACCCATTGACCCCCTTCGAAATAGACTTGGGTCGTGACCGTCTTGAACCCGGGCTTGCGCACCTTGAAGTGGACGTGCGCTGGGCGCCAGCTATGGCGTCCCATCGCCTCCAGCAGCGCGCCGGTATAGCCCTGGTTGGGGATCTGGTAGGGAACCGGCGCCGTGGTCGCGATGCGATAGGCGCCTTCGCTGTCCGACGTCAGCTTGCCCCGATAATAATCGACGGGGATATTGTCGTGGAACCCGCTATATTTTCCGGTCGGGGTCGAGTGCCAGATGTCGACCTCCGCGCCGGGCAGGATGGACCCATCGATGTCGCGCACCTGGCCCCGAACGACGAGCGGACGCTCATTGTCATGATCGAGGGTCTTGAGCCGGTCGGTGACGGCGGGCGCATCCTCCCTGTAATAGGGTCCCTGGATCGCCTGCGGAGAACCCTTCGTCACCTCGTTTTCCGCGTCGACCGCGGCCACGTTCAGGAAGACGTCGAGGAGGAGCGGCAGTTCCCTGGCGTCCGCCAGCCGACCGAGATAGTCGACGGCGAAGCGGTACTGATCGACCGTCACATGATGCTTTATGATGGCGTCGCGTATTCCCGCGACGATATCCATCACTACGGCCTCAAGCTGTTCGGACTCCATCGGCATCTCCCACTTCGCTCTGTTGTGCAGTTCGGAAAAAGTAGAGCGAAGATGATATACGTGCCAATACTGATTATGCCGCTACTCGATACGAATATCGTATGCCATCGGTCAGCGCCGGATCGCGCCCAGGAAACGATGCAGGATCGGTTCGTCGCAATGCTGGGCATAGGCGCAAACGATCGGGGAACCGACCGCATCGTCGAGCAGGGGCGTGAAGCGGACGCCGGGCCAATGGATGGCCGCGAGCGATGCGGGCACCACGCAGACTCCCGCGCCCATCGCGGTCAGCGCCAGGGCCGCGGTCGCGTCTTCGGCGAAATGCTCGATGCGCGGCTGAATGCCCCGCGCCTTGAGCAGCGCGATGATTTCGTCGGCGAAGCTGGGCCGGTCGCCCTTGGGGAACAGCACGAAGGGCCGATCCTTGTAGCTCACCAGCGCGACTGGCCGATCGGGCGCTCCGGCGCGCTCGTCGGCGGTCGCGACATAGAGCGGCTCGTCCTGGATCTTTTCGAATATGATGTCCGGTTCGCCCGGAAAGTAGCGCCCGAACCCGACATGGATCACCCCGTCGCGCAGCGCCTGGACCATGTCGTGCTTGCTGAGCTGGGCGAGGGAAATGTCCGCTTCGGGAACCTCGCGGCGGAAATCCCGGAGCAGCGCGGGGAGAACCTGGTAGATGACAGAGCCGAGATAGCCGATGGCCAGGCGGCCCACATCGCCTCGCCCCGCGGCGCGGCAGCGGTCGCGCGAATCCCGGCTTCGCGTCAGGACGACCCTGGCGTCTTCCAGGAAGCTCCGTCCCGCCGCGGTCAGGCTGACCCCCTTGGTCGTCCGGACCAGCAGCTGCACGCCAAGCTCGTCTTCCAGTGCCTGGATCTGCCGGCTCACGGGCGGCTGGGACACGTTCAGCCGCTGCGCCGCCGTGCCGATATTGCCATATTCCGCCGCCGCGACGAAGTAGCGAAGCTGACGAAATTCCATGTCCCATCTCCCATGCTATGCGGTAAGCGTATCGAATAGGGGTCAATATAGTATTTTACAGTAAGGCGACAGCCCTCCTATCGCTGCCGAACATATGGGCCGTAGGGATGTGGTGGGAATGGATAAGGCAGCGGTTTCGCAAGGGCGTGCGTCGGAAGGAGCGGCCGGCGGGCGCGATGCGCTGGTCTTCGGCCGGACGCCTATCGAAACGGCGAGGATACGGAGCATCGAAACGCGGATCGTCGACCTGCCGCTGCGTCGGCTCCAGCAGTTCGCGCGGTTCGGCACGCACCTTCAGAGCATCGTCCTTGTCGAGATACTGACCGAAGATGGGGTAACGGGCATCGGCGAGGCCGTCACGCCCTGCGGCCCTTGGTGGAGCGGCGACAGCGTCGAGGCGATCAAGGCGACGATCGACCGCTATCTGGCGCCGCTGCTCGTGGGCGAGAACCTGCTCGCGCCGACCCGACTGATGGCGAAGCTGGACCAGAAGGTCCGCAACAACAGCTTTGCGAAGGCGGGGATCGAGATGGCGTTGCTCGACGGCGCGGGAAAGATCCTCGATGTGCCGCTGCATATCCTGTTCGGGGGCAAGATGCGCGATTCGCTCCCCGTCGCCTGGCCGCTGGCGACGGGCGATGTCGCGCAGGAAATCGACGAGGCCGAAGAGATGCTGGCGCTCGGACGCGCCGGCGCCTTCAAGCTGAAGATGGCCGCGCTGCCCATCGCGGAAGACCTCGCCCGCGCAAAGCGGCTGGCGCGCGCCCTTGAAGGGCGGGCGAAGCTGCGGGTCGACCCCAATGAAGGCTGGGAAGAGGCGACTGCCGTCCGGGCGATCGCCGAGCTGCGCGAGGCCGGCGTCGAGATGGTCGAACAGCCGGTGGCCCGCTGGAACCTCGACGCGATGGCGCGCCTGACTCGGTCCAGCGGCACCACGATCATGATCGACGAGGGCGTCCTGTCGGTCCACGACACGGTGGAGGTGGTCAAGCGCGCCGCCGCCAGCCTGTTGTCGCTCAAGATCATGAAGTCCGGCGGGCTGCGCAACGCCCGCGCCATGGCCGAAATCGCGAACGCGGGGGGCATTCCCGTCTATATGGGAACCTTCCTCGAATCCTCGATCGGGACTGCGGCGAACATGCATCTTGCCGCGAGCCTTCCGGCCCTGCCGCTCGGCGGAGAGACGATCGGACCGATGTTGATCGGCGAGGACATCTGCGTCGCGCCTGCCGACTATCACGATCATGCGCTCTGGCTGCCCGAAGGGCCGGGACTCGGAATCGAGATCGATCGCGAGAAGCTGGCGCGATTCCAGAGAAAATAGCGGCCGCAACGGATGCGGTCGACGATTGGGGGAGAGGGAAATGATGAAAGGACTATATTGCGGCGGCGCGCTCGCCGCGCTGGCGGCCGCATCCGCCGCTTCCGCCCAGACCGCGCCTTTGGCGGAACCGCAGGCGAAGGCCGGGCTGCCCGCCGACGTGATCGCCGACATCGTCGTGACGGCGCGAAAGCGGGAAGAGAATCTTCAGGAAACCCCCATCGCGATATCGGCCTTCGGCAACGAGACGCTCGAAGCGCGGGGGGCGACGCGCGTGGACGCGATTGCGGGATCGACGCCCAACCTGACCTTGTCGAACAGTCCGGGCTTCGGCGCGCAGAGTTCGCCGGCCATCTATGTCCGCGGCATCGGGCAAAAGGATTTTTCGCCCTTCACCGAACCGGGCGTCGGCCTTTATCTCGACGGCGTCTATATCGCGCGGTCGGTCGGCGGGCTGCTCGACCTGGTCGACATCGATCGCGTCGAAGTCCTGCGCGGTCCGCAGGGAACGCTTTTCGGCCGCAACACAATCGGCGGCGCGGTCAGCATCACTTCCCGACAGCCCGACTTCGATCATATTTCGGGAAGCGCGGCGCTCACGATCGGCAACTATCGGCGGCGGGACTTCAAGGCATCGTTGAACCTGCCGCTGACCGATAGCCTCGCCGTCACCCTGTCCGGCGCGACGATCAATCGCGACGGCAATGTCCGCCGTAGCGACGGGCGCGATCTTGGCAATGAACAGCGCCTCGTCGGGCGCTTCGCCCTGCGCTGGAAGGCGTCGAGCCGCATGACCCTGAACTGGTCGGTCGACGGCACCCGCGTGCGGGAACATGGCCCCGCATTCCGCCTGACCGGCATCGACTATCGGTCGCGGATCTTCAATCCCGACAATCTGCCGCTGGCGCTGACCGCGGGCGGCACGCCGCTTCCTCCCGGCGTGGCGTTCGGAACGCCGCAAAACGGCATGGTGCATGTCATCGCGCCGCCGGACGGCGCCTTCCCGCCGGCTGTCGTCGCGGCGACGGGCGGCTACCGCAGCACGCTCAATTTTCCGGTCATCGATCTCAACGGCAGTGCGCCGGGCGGGCAGATCTACCCCTCCCAAAGCGGCGACGCCCCGACCGACAATTTTGCGCTTCTCAACAATTATGTCGCGACCTTCCTCGGCGGACAGCCGTGCCTGTCGCCGCCGAACGGGTCAGCGCCCTATGATCCTTCGGGAGATCCGGCCAATGGCGCCTGCTACAACAACCAATATGTGACGCGGACGAACCAGGGGACAGGCGCCGATTTTTCGAGGATCGACATATGGGGCACCGCCCTCAATATCGACCTGGAGCTTTCCGACAGCATCGACCTGAAATCGATAAGCGCCTATCGCAAGCTGAAAAGCGCATCCGATCGCGACGGGGACCATTCGCCGCTGGAAATCGTCCGGTACGGCAATGATCCGGTCGATCAGGAACAGGTGAGCCAGGAGGTGCAACTGTTGGGGAGCGCGTTCGGCGATCGGCTCAAATGGATATTCGGCGCCTATTATTTCAGGGAAACGGGGGTCAACCTCAACCAGGTCTCCTTCACGCCGCTTTCGTTCGAGGTCGGCGGCTATTTCAGGAACACGAGCATAGCGGGCTTCGGCCAGCTCACCTTCGACATCACCGACCGTCTTTCGCTGACTCCTGGGCTGCGATGGACGCGCGACCGGAAATTTTACGATGCGACCGCGGGCGGCATCATCGCGAACCGCATCGGCATCGTCGATCCGCGC
Organism: Sphingobium sp. HDIP04; assembly: GCF_000445085.1. Lineage (NCBI taxonomy): Bacteria > Pseudomonadati > Pseudomonadota > Alphaproteobacteria > Sphingomonadales > Sphingobiaceae > Sphingobium > Sphingobium sp. HDIP04. Next base: position 37,359 of record NZ_ATDO01000076.1, read on the forward strand.
ACCCAATATCCGGGCGGACTGCCCGCCTGCGGCGTTCTGAACCCTTCGGCGGTCTGCCCGCTTGGCCCGACCAAGGGAACGCCTTTCGCGCCCGGCCAACTGGTTCAGCAGGGCCAGGCGTCGACCCAATATAGCGACCTCACGCCGATGGTGAACCTTGCCTACAAGGCGGCCGACGGGCTGCTCCTATACTCCAGCTATTCGGAAGGGTTCAAAGGCGGGGGCTTCACGCACCGCACGCTGCCCCTCCCGATCCTGCCGGGCGGCATACCGAGCTTCGATCCGGAAACGGTCAAGGTGTACGAAGCCGGCTTCAAGCTCGATGCCTTCGGCCGCCGGCTGAGGCTCAACGCAGCCTTCTTCAACACCGACTACAGCAATCTTCAGATCCAGGTCTTCGTGGGCCCGGCGCCGCAGATCAAGAATGTCGGTTCGGCACGGATACGCGGCCTGGAACTTGAAGCGTCGCTCGCGCCGGGCGGCGGATGGCGGCTGGAGGGCGGCCTGGGCTACCTCGATGCACGTTACACCAGCCTAGACGCGGCGCTGGTGAATGGCGGACTGACGCGAAATGCCGTCACCCTGTCGAGCAAGTTCGAGCAGGTGCCGGACTGGTCGATCAACGCTTCGCTGTCGAAGTCGATGAGCATCGGCGACGTTGAACTGACGCCGCGCGTGGACTGGTCGTATCGCTCCAAGGTCTATTTCGACTCGATCAACACCCAGGCGATCGCCCAGCCGGCCTATTCGCTGGTCAATGCGAGCCTGACCGCGGCATCCTTGTCGGACGGCTGGACTTTCAGCGCCCAGATCACCAATCTGTTCGACAAGGCCTATTATAATTCGGGGGTTTTCAACGAGACCTTCGGTGTACAGGAAAATCTGATCGGGCGCAGCCGCGAGTGCTCTATCACGCTCAAGAAGCTGTTTTGACGAGCGGTCCGGGCATGCGGTGCGCTGCGGGCGCGTCGCGGCCGCGCCCCCTCCGGGCACGGCGGGCGGCCGGGCGTGGGTCCGGTATGCCTTTTGCGCAAACCCCAACGAAATGCCGCCCACGCCTGTGCCGCCTACCCACGACCGAATATTGCAGAAGCAATAGCGGCCGGAGATCAGGTTAGCGGCTCTATTTCCAATGGTGACCCCTACGGGAATCGAACCCGTGTTTCAGCCGTGAGAGGGCAGCGTCCTGACCGCTAGACGAAGGGGCCACAGGCCGCGTGGGGCGGCGAGTAGGGGGCCGCGTTTAGGAAAGCGCGTCGGCGCCGTCAAGGGAAACTCGCGCAATTTCCCTCCACCCAGAAAAAACCACCCCATGCGATTCGCATGGGGTGGCCAAGGTTCAGGGAGGAGACGCCTCCAAAAGGGGGAGGCGCCCATACGACACACCCGAAAGGGGGGCAGGTGCGCCGTATGTTCGGTAAATAGAGAAAACCGCGCGGAGTTTCAAGTGGCGCCGCGCAACCTTTTTCCTTAAATCCCTGTCATAAATGCTTAATTTGGTTAAGCATCCGCTGTCTGGGGCGCTGCCGGAACCGCGATCGGCCCCTTGCCCTGGGACACCTGCGCCTCGAACAGCTCACGCATGAGCTGCAACGAGAAGAGGTGCGCATGGATCAGCGGCAGCATGCCGTTCTGGCTGATCTTGCGAAGCTGGTCGCCGCGCATGTCGCGCAGCTTTTCCTCGTTCACCATGCGGAATCCGCGATAGACGAAGGGCTGTTCATTGCCGGGCACCTGAATGGCGACTTCGCCGTCCATCAGCAGGTCGAGATCCTTCAGATCCTTCATGAACTGGCCGGTGCGCGCCGCCGCCTGCTCGAAATCCTCGCAGAATTTGAGCACGCCCTGCGTCAGTTCGCTGGGCTTGCCATCCTCGAACAGCGCCTGGCCTTCCTCGAACGTGCCGAGCGCGTCGCTGGTCGGATCGAAGCAGAGCGAGAGTTCGTCGCTGTCGGAACGCAGCTTCGCCAGCATCCAGGGATAGCGGCGGACATAGGCGGGCACATAGGCGGGGCCGCGCAGCTTGCCCTCGTCGTCGAGGAAGGTGTTGACGCCTTCGTTGAGGCCCATCAGCGCCAGCGGAACCGGCTCGTCCCCGGCGGAGAAGATGATCGGCACGAAGCGCTGGGCGGCGACGAATTCGTCGACCGTCAGGGGAATGGCGTGCTGGGTCGTCAGGAACGGCGCCGAATCGACGGTGCGGCTGCGCCAGGCGGCATGATCGACGCTGCTCAGCGGGATGAGGTCGTTGTAGAAGACGGGAAGGCCGTTCGCGGGCGCGCTTGCCATGATGTGCTAGTCCATTTCCAACAAAAAGCGGCGCATTTTGCATTGCGCCGCGAGCATGATACTGGGCCGGGCAGGATAAGGCCCTTGCATGCGGGAGGCAATCGCTTTGTCGACGCCCGGCGCGGCGGGCGGGCCGGGTTTCAGCCTTCCTCCGGCCTGGGGATCAGCTTGTCGGGGTTCATGATGCCCTGCGGGTCGAAGGCGGCCTTGATCGCGCGCAGGGCGTGGAGGCGCGCGGGACTGGCGAGGCGGCCCAGTTCGGCGCGTTTCATCTGGCCGATGCCATGCTCGGCGGAGATGGAGCCGCCAGCCGCGACCACCGCGTCATGAACGAAGGCGTTGATCGCCTGCCCATGCGCCGCGATCCAGCCCGGCCCATCGGTCGTGCCCTTGGGGGCGCGGACATGGAAATGGACGTTGCCGTCGCCCAGATGGCCGAAGGAGGAGGCGGTGGTCCCAGGGAAGGCCCTTTCCGCCGCTGCCGCCGCATCCACCATGAAGGCGGGCATGCGGGCGACCGGCACGCTGACGTCATATTGCAGCGCCGGCCCCTGCGCCCGCTCGGATTCGGACAGCGATTCGCGGATGCGCCAGAAGGCCTCCGCCTGCGCTTCATTGGCGGCGATGGCGGCGTCGACGGCGATGCCCCGTTCCAGCGCCTCGGCCAGCGCGCCTTCCAGTTGCTCGGCCGGTCCGGGATCGCGCAGGTCGCCATGATCGACCTCGACCAGCACGTGCCAGGGAGTGCGGGTCGCGATGGGGCAGCGGGTGCCGGGGATGTGCGAAAGGACATGGCCGAGGCCATCGTCGGCGATCACCTCGAACCCCTCGACGCTGTCGCCCAGATGCGCTTCGCACAGCCGGAGCAGCGCGAGCGCGTCGGCGGGGGAAGGGACGCCGATCCAGCCGACCGCGCGCGCCGCGATGGCGGGGACGAGGCGCAGCGAAGCGGCGGTGACGATCCCCAAAGTCCCCTCAGCGCCGATCAGCAACTGCTTGATGTCATAGCCGCGATTGTCTTTCCTGAGGGCATCCAGGCCGTGGAAGATGCCGCCGTCGGGCAGGACAGCCTCCAAGCCTTCGACCAAAGCCCGCATCGTGCCGTGGCGCAGCACCTGCGTGCCGCCGGCATTGGTGGAGATGAGGCCGCCGATGGTGGCCGAACCCTTGGCCCCGAGGCTCAGGGGAAAGCGACGGCCGGCGGCGGCGGCGGCATCGTGGAGGTTGGAGAGAATCACGCCCGCTTCGCAGACGGCAAGATTGTCGTCCGGCGACAGGCTGCGGATATGGTTCATCCTGCGGAGCGACAGGATCAGCGCGGAGCCGTCCGCCGGGGGCGTGGCGCCGCCCACCATGGATGTGTTGCCGCCCTGCGGCACCAGCGGCACGGAAAGGTCGGCGGCAAGGCGGACGGCGGCGGCGACCTGCTCCGTCGTTTCGGGCTGAAGAATGGCGGACGCCGCGCCATGATAGCGTCCGCGCCAGTCGCTGAGCCACGGCGCGATGTCGTCCGCATCGGTCACGACGCGCTTTTCCCCCAGCAGGGCCGTGAATCGGGCGATAACATCTTGTCCTGTCATGGGACTGTCCTATGCCTTGGAATTCATCGACGGTTCAACCTTTGGCCCATAGCGTCTGCGTCCCAAAAGGGGTTCGACTTGTTTCATTCCGTCCTGCTGCTGTTCACCGCGTCAGCCGCCGAGCCCGTGCAGTGGGCGCAATTGACGATAGAGCAGCGCGTCATCATCCGCGTTCCGATGGCAAGGAAGGGACGCGCCCCCGCTCGTCGCGTCCCCCAGGCGCGGGACGACTGGAAGGAAAGGAAGGGGCCGCGCTGCATCGCGCTGCGCTCGATTCGCTCCGCAAGCATATTGATGGACAATGCCATAGACCTGCTGCTGGCGGACAATCATCGCTACCGCGCCAGGCTGGAGCGCGGGTGCAACAGCATGGGGTTCTATTCCGGCTTCTATGTCGAACCCGATGAGGATGGCTCGCTCTGTTCCGGGCGGGACGAGTTGCAGGCGCGCAGCGGCGCAAGTTGCGCGATCGACAGTTTTCGCCGGCTGGAGCACGCCGAACCCGACGATTAGCGCCATCCTCTTCGCGATTTTCTTGACAAGAGGCCGATATTTCCGCAAGGCGCGCCCGATTTCCCCTGCGTGTTCCAACGCGGGGGGAGAGCCTCCTGTCCCGGACATCTGAATGACCTTTGCCGATCTCGGCCTATCCGACGAATTATTGAAGGCCGTTAGCGAGGCCGGATATGACACGCCCACGCCGATCCAGGCGCAGGCGATTCCCCCCGTGCTGATGATGAAGGACATCATCGGCATAGCGCAGACCGGGACGGGCAAGACAGCCAGCTTCGTGCTGCCGATGATCGACATCCTTGCCCATGGCCGCGCCCGCGCGCTGATGCCGCGTTCGCTGATCCTGGAGCCGACGCGGGAACTGGCCGCCCAGGTGGCGGAGAATTTCGAGAAATACGGGAAGTATCACAAGCTCAACATGGCGCTGCTGATCGGCGGCGTGCAGATGGGCGACCAGCTCAAGGCCCTGGAAAAGGGCGTGGACGTGCTGATCGCAACGCCAGGTCGCCTGATGGACCTGTTCCAGCGGGGCAAGATATTGCTCAACGGTTGCAGCATGCTGGTGATCGACGAAGCGGACCGCATGCTCGACATGGGTTTCATCCCTGACATCGAGGAAATCTGCACCAAGCTGCCTGCCCAGCGGCAGACTTTGCTGTTTTCCGCGACCATGCCCGCGCCGGTCAAGAAGCTGGCCGATCGCTTCCTCAGCAATCCCAAGTCGATCGAGGTGGCGCGGCCCGCGACCGCCTCCACCAACATCACCCAGCGGCTGGTGAAGGTGGATTCGCGCAAGAAGCGGGAAGCGCTGCGCGCGATGCTGGAAGCGGAGGATGTGCTGAGCGCGGTGATCTTCTGCAACCGCAAGACGACGGTGCGGGAACTCAACAAGAGCCTTCAGCGCCACGGCTTCAGGTCGGGCGAGATCCACGGCGACATCGACCAGTCGGCGCGCATCGCGGAACTGGAGCGGTTCCGTGCGGGGACGGTGAACATCCTGGTGGCGTCGGACGTGGCGGCCCGCGGGTTGGACATCAAGGGCGTCAGCCATGTGTTCAACTTCGACGCGCCCTGGCATCCGGACGATTATGTCCACCGCATCGGCCGCACCGGCCGCGCCGGGGCGAAGGGCGTCGCCTATACCTTCGTGACGGCGGACGATGCCGAGGCGATCGACAATATCCAGAAGCTGATCAAGCAGAAGATCGAGACGATCGATGCGCCGGCGGCCGCTGCCCCCGCCGAAAGGGAGAAGCAGGAGCCGCGCCGTCCGGACAAGGAGCGCAAGAGCGACAAGCGGCGCGACGACCGCCGCCGCGAAGAACCCCGCGCTGCGCGGCCCGAAGGCAATGGCGCCCGGCCGCGGCGGCCGGAACAGGTGGACGATGGCCCGGATGACGGCTGGAACGGGCCGGTTCCGGAATTCCTCTCCGTGGGATTCGGGGCCTAGAAGATCGTGCGGAAAAGCCTGCCTGTCCAAGGGTGGGAATCGGTTCTCCGCTTGGCCATGCTCTCGTTCCCTTCGCGCGCCGTGCTCCTGCGAAGGCAGGAGCCCAGACCCGCCGTGAATGGGCATCACTGCGTCCGGACCAGATTCCTGCGAGCGGTGCGTCTCGCTCCAGTGCCTGCGCGGGAGCAGGACGCTACCCAAAAGAAAGAGTCGCGCTCCGGCCCGTTCACTCCCTAACTGAAATCTCCTTCAACCCACCTGCCGTTTCGCCAGCTTCCTTGCCAGCGTTCGCCGGTGCATGCCCAATCGCCGCGCCGCTTCGGAGATATTGAAGTCGCTGTCCTTCAGCACTTCATGGATATGTTCCCATTCCAGCGTCTTGATCGATGTCGGACGCGGCGCCAGCGGCGTGGACGGATCGCCGGCCGATCGGGCGAACGCCGCCTCTATGTCGTCGGTGTTGGACGGCTTGGCCAGATAGTTGGACGCGCCGAGCTTGATGGCCTCCACCGCCGTCGCGATGCTGGCGAAGCCGGTCAGCACGACGATCACCATCGCGGGATCATGGGCATGCAGGGTTCGCACGCACACCAGCCCCGACTCCGCGCCCAGCTTCAGGTCGACCACGGCGAAGCCCGGCCTGTTGCCCGCCAGCACCCTTTCCAGCGCCGCGTGGCTGTCCGCCGTCAGCACCATATAGCCGCGCCGTTCAAAGGAGCGCTTCAGCGTCTTCGCGAACGCCTCGTCATCTTCGACAATCACCAGCAGGCGATCCGTCATGCAGTCGTCTCCTCCAGCGCCACCGTGCCCAGCGGCAGCCGCAGCAGGATCAGCGCCCCGCCGTCGGCCCCGTTGCTCGCGCTGACGCTGCCGCCCAGCTTGCGCACGACATTGACCACAAGGAACAGGCCCAGGCCATGGCCTTCCTTGCCCTTGCTCGATCGATAGGGCTTGCCGAAATCCTCCAGCATCGCTTGCGAAAAGCCGCTGCCATTGTCGCGGACCGCGATGTTGAGCGAGCTGCAGTCGCGCCCGACGAGCAGGTCGATATAGGTCGCGCCCGCCTCCCGCGCATTGTCGAGCAGGTTGCCGATCGCCTGGCGGATCACCGGATCGGCGACGATACGGGGATAGTCGTGCGGCCCGAAATCGCAGCGCAGCGGCATGCCGGGATTGGCCCTGCGCCACTCCATGGCGATGCCCTCGATGAAATCGCGCACATTGGTGACTTCCGGCGCCTCGCCCCGCGCCTCTCCGGAGGAAAGGAGGATGCCGGTGACGATCTGCTTGCAGCGCTGCACGGCGGCCTGCATCTCCTCCACTTCCTCGACCAGGGCGGGGTGTTCCGTCACCTCCGGCATATGTTTCCAGTCGCCCAGCACCACCGCAAGCTGGGAGAGGGGCGTGCCCAGTTCATGCGCCGCGCCCGACGCCAGCAGGCCCATGCGGACGATATGCTCCTCTTCCGCCGCCTGTTGCCGCAGCCGGGCGAGATAGGCCTCCCGCGCCTGGAGGTTGCGCGTCACCGGCAGCATGAACAACACCAGCAGCACCGCGACCATGGTGAGGCAGATCCAGGTGCCGACGATATGCAGGTCGAACAGATGGCCTTCCAGCGCGCCGTTGAGATCCAGCGGCCGGTAATGCAGCGCCAGCAGCCCCGCGCACAGCGCCGAGACGAAGACGATGCCCCAGATGCTCCAGCGATCAAGCAGCACCGCGCCCAGCGCCACCTGCACCAGATAGAGGGAGATGAAGGGATTGGTTGCCCCGCCGGAAAGATAAAGCTGCGCCGTCAGCAGCAGCACGTCGAACAGCAGCGACAGGAACAGTTCGGCATGGGACACGTCGGTTCGCCTGCGCAGCACGCCCAGGCTGAGGCCGTTCATCGCCATTGCCATGCCCGCGAGCAGCAGCATCGGCGCCAGCGGCAGGCGGATGCCCATGACGAAATGCACCGCCACTATGGTGATGAGCTGGCCCGCGATCGCCAGCCAGCGCAATTGCACCAGCAGCGCCAGATTCTTGCGGCCGGCGGCGTCGGCGGGCCACTGGCTGGGTTGCCAGAGGGTGCTGATCGGCAGGGTCCGGTTCATCCCCGGCGGTCTTTCCGCTCCTGGCGCATGACGAATATGTACGCGCCCGCGACCATCGCCGCCAGTGCGAACCATGTGATCGCATATTGCAGGTGGCTGTTGGGGAATTTGACGACGGTAAGGCCGCCGACGGGCAAGCTGTCGGGGTCGCGGGCGGCGTCCGCGTCGATGAAATAATCGGCGAGCGGGCCGCTGATCCCCCGCGCCGCGGCGATGGCGGCGACGTCGCGGGAATACCAGCGGTCGGCCGCCGGGTCGTTGGAGCGCAGGAAGCCGCCGCCCGGCTCGCTGAGGCGGAGCAGGCCCGTCACATGCACCTCGCCCGGCGGTCTTGCATAATCCCGCCGCCTGTCGGGCGGCACGAAGCCGCGATTGACGATCAGGGTGAAGCCCTGGTCGGTGACGAGGGGGGTCAGCACCCAGAAACCGGGTCCGCGCACCGTCACGGCCTGCACCAGCGCGGCCTTGTCATGGAGGAAATGGCCCGAAATCCGCGCGCGGCGATATTCGTCGGCCCTGCCGGCGGCGCGGGGGGCGGGAATGGGGAGCGCGTGGATGCGCGCGTCGACGCGGGCGATCAGGTCGCGTTTCCAGGCGAGGCGCTGGACCTGCCAGGCGCCCAGCGCGCAAAATCCGGCGAAAAGGAGGAGGGCGATCAGCGTCGGGCCGATGGGAAAGGCCGGGGAGCGCCGGGAGCGCTCCCCGTCGCGGGCCGTTGTCACGGCATCTCGCTCATATTGTGCATGGCGCGCATTTCCTGGGTCGGACCCATGTCCATCTCCATCTGCGCGTGCGGCATCATGTTGGCGTTCAGATGATACATGACCCACAGGGATCCCGACAGGACGATGACGACCAGCACCACGGTCAGCATCATCGCCATGAACGACCAGCCGCCTTCCACGCGGGTGTTCATGTGCAGGAAGTAGATCATGTGGACCACCACCTGCACCGCGGCGAAGCCCATGATGACGACGCCGGTCAGTTGCGGATCGTTCAGCGCGCCGCTCATCACCAGCCAGAATGGAATGGCCGTCAGGATCGCCGACAGGCCGAAGCCGATCATGTAGCTGCCGAAGCTGCCATGCGCGCCTTCTTCGTGATGGCCGTGATCGTGGGAATGGACAGCGTCGCTCACCGCAGGACTCCCATCAGATAGACGAAGGTGAAGACGCCGATCCAGATGACGTCCAGGAAGTGCCAGAACATGGAAAGGCACATCAGGCGGCGCTTGTTGGCGGGGATCAGGCCCTTTTTCGCGACCTGCGCCATCAGCGTCACCAGCCAGATCGAACCGAAGGTGACGTGCAGCCCGTGGGTGCCGACCAGCGTGAAGAAGGAGGAGAGGAAGGCGGAACGCCACGGCCCCGCGCCCTCATGGATGAGGTGCGAGAATTCGTAGAGTTCGATGAACAGGAACGCCCCGCCGAACAGCAGGGTGACGAACAGCCAGCCCTGGGTGGCGCGGACCCGGTTCTTCTCCATCGCCAGCATGGCGAAGCCGTAGGTGATGGAGGAGAAGAGCAGCATCGCGGTGTTGAGCGCGATCAGCGGCAGGTCGAACAGGTCTTTCGGCCCCGGCCCGCCTGCATAGCTGCCGCCCAGCACCGCATAGGTGGCGAAGAGGATGGCGAAGATGAGGCAATCGCTCATCAGATACATCCAGAAGCCCAGCATGGTGCTGTGGCCTTCGTGGAGGTGCGGTTCCTCGGCCAGGTGATAGGCCCTGGGTTCCATAGGTGCAGTTGCGCTGCTCATGCGTGTCAGGCTCCCAACGCCGCGAGGGTGCGCGTGCGATCTTCCTCGGTGCGCGTGACGACATCCGCCGGGATATGGAAGTCGCGCTTGTAGTTGAAGCTATGGCTGATGGCGACGGCGACGATGCCGATGAAGCTCAGCCCCGCAAGCCACCAGATGTACCAGATGAGCGCGAAGCCGCACAGCGTCGCCAGCCCGGCCAGGATCACGCCCGCGCCCGTGCTGCTCGGCATGTGGATCGGCTGATAGCCGCTCAGCGGGCGCTGATAGCCGTTCTTCTTCATGTCCGCCCAGGTGTCGCCGTCGTACACGACGGGGGTGAAGGCGAAATTATAGTCCGGCGGGGGCGAGCTGGTCGCCCATTCCAGGGTGCGGCCGTCCCAGGGATCGCCGGTCGGATCGCGAAGCTCGTCGCGCTTCCAGATGGACAGGGCGAACTGGATCAGCATGGCGCCGATGCCCAGGGCGATGACGGCGGCGCCGATCGCGGCGACGACGAACCAAGGTTGCAGCGACGGATCGTCCAGCACGCGCAGGCGGCGCGTGACGCCCATCAGGCCGAGCACGTAGAGCGGACCGAAGGCCAGCCAGAAACCGATGTTCCAGCACCAGAAGCTGACCTTGCCCCAAAAGACGTTCAGCCTGAAGCCGAAGGCCTTGGGCCACCAGTAGTTGATCGCCGCGAACAGGCCGAACAGCACGCCGCCGATGATCACATTATGGAAATGCGCGATCAGGAACAGCGAGTTGTGCAGCACGAAGTCCGCAGGCGGAACCGCAAGCAGCACGCCGGTCATGCCCCCGACCGTGAAGGTCAGCATGAAGGCGACGGCCCACATCATCGGCAGCTCGAAACGGATCTTGCCGCGATACATGGTGAACAGCCAGTTGAACAGCTTGGCGCCCGTGGGGATCGAGATGATCATCGTCGTGATGCCGAAGAAGCTGTTGACGCTGGCGCCCGAACCCATGGTGAAGAAATGGTGCAGCCACACCAGATAGGACAGCACCATGATGGTGCAGGTCGCATAGACCATGGAGGTGTAGCCGAAGAGGCGCTTGCCGCAGAAGGTCGACACCACTTCGGAGAAGACGCCGAACAGCGGCAGGATGAGGATATAGACCTCCGGATGGCCCCAGATCCAGATGAGGTTGACGTACATCATCGGATTGCCGCCGAAATCATTGGTGAAGAAGGTAGTGCCGGCATAGCGGTCGAGCGACAGCAGGACGAGCGTGGCGGTCAGGATCGGGAAGGATGCGACGATCAGGACGTTGGCGCAGAGCGAGGTCCAGGTGAACACCGGCATCTTCATGAGGGACATGCCCGGCGCGCGCATCTTCACGATGGTCGCGATCAGGTTGATGCCGGATAATGTCGTGCCGACGCCCGCCACCTGCAACGCCCAGATATAGTAATCGACGCCCGTGGCCGGGCTGTAGGCGATGCCCGACAGCGGCGGATAGGCCAGCCAGCCGGTCTGCGCGAACTCGCCCAGGAACAGCGACATCATGACCAGCACGGCGCCGCCCGTCGTCATCCAGAAGCTGAAATTGTTGAGGAAGGGGAAGCTGACGTCGCGCGCGCCGATCTGAAGCGGGACGATATAGTTCATCAGGCCGGTGATGAACGGCATCGCCACGAAGAAGATCATGATGACGCCGTGCGCGGTGAACACCTGGTCATAGTGATGGGCGTTCAGATAGCCTTCGGAACCGTTGAAGGCCCACGCCTGCTGGATGCGCATCATGATCGCGTCCGCAAAGCCGCGCAGGAACATGACGAGGCCCAGCACCATGTACATGATGCCGATCTTCTTGTGATCGACGCTGGTGAACCATTCCTTCCAGAGATAGCCCCAGAGCCGGAAATAACTGAGCGCCGCGACCAGGGCGACGCCGCCCAGCACCACCGCGACGAAGGTCGCGACGATGATGGGCTCATGCCATGGGAAGCTGTCCCATGTCAGGCGGCCGAAGATCATCTGTGCGGTTGTCATTGTGCCGGTCATGGGCCTTACCGATGCTGCGCGTGCGCTTCAGCGCCGCCGTGGGAAGAGTGATCGAGAGGGGCGTTCGAAGCCGCGGGAGCGTCGGGTGCGGTTTCCTGCCCCTTATTCTCGTCCGACTGTTCGATCACATGGCTGTTGGGGAAATCGTAGCGCAGACCCTTGGTGTCGCGCGCCGACTCCTTGCCCGCGCCGCCCATCATGTTGACGTGCATCAGCTCGCCCATGCAGCGCTGGCCGGGCCGCGGGCACAGATTGACGATGGCATCGAACAGCTTGGGGTCGAAAGCGGAGAAATAGGCGACGGGCGCCTTCTCGCTCGGCTTTGCCAAGGCCAGATAGGCGTCGCGGTCAAGGCGGGCGCGGCTCGCCTTCGCCCCGGCGGCCCAGGCATCGAACCCGGCCCTGTCCAGCGCACGGTAGGCGAAGCGCATGTGGGTGAAGCCGGCGCCCGAATAATTGGCGGAAATGCCGGTGCCCGCTACAGGCCGGTTGGCGACCGCGTGCAACTGCGTCTTCATGCCGGGCATCGCATAGATCTGGCCGGCCAGTTCAGGCACGTAAAAGCTGTTCATGACCGTCGAGGCGGTGATGTCGAACCGCACCGGCACATTGACCGGCAGCGCCAGTTCATTGACCGTGGCGATGCCCAGTTCGGGGTAGATGAACAGCCATTTCCAGTCGAGCGCCACGACCTCGACCGTCAGCGGCTTGATACGGGGGTCGACCGCCGTCTTCGCGTCGATGCGGTCGAGCGGCCTGTAGGGGTCCAGCTTGTGCGTGCTGACCCAGGTCAGCGCGCCCAGGCAGATGATGATCAGCAGCGGCGCGGACCAGATCAGCAGTTCCAGCTTGGTGGAATGGTCCCAGTCCGGATCGTAATCCTTGTCCGCCGCCTCGTTCGCCGCCCGGTAGCGCCAGGCGAAGAAGACGACCAGCGCCATGACCGGAACGACGATCAGCAGCATCAGCGCGGTCGAGATAAGAATCAGGTCGCGCTGCTGCATCGCAATATCGCCCGACGGGTTCATCACGACCCAGTCGCAGGCCGTCAGCGGCAGCGCCAGGAGCGGAGCGGACCTTCGGAAAATCGGAGTCCAGTCCAGGGAGTTGGGGTGTGGCATGGGCCGCGCCTACCGCTTCCGCGAGGAGTCGAACAGTGGACAGTTTGTCCTATTGTACGCAGGTGCAAAAAATGCATGAATTGCGGGATACCGCTTAGACTCTGCGGGTTTTCTGCTATGTTGCCTGTCCATGGCCGCCGGCGGAACAGAAGACGTTTGAGGAGGCTTGCCCAAGGAGCGGATGCCTATGAGTTCACCGGCCATGACCTTCACCTCCCGCTCGCTGGAGGATGATGCGCGCCTGATCAATGCGCGGGACCACAAGATCGCGCCGGGTGATATTTCCATTGGCGTGATCATTGGTCGCACCTCCGAATTCTTCGATTTCTTCGTTTACGCCATCGCCTCTGTCATCGTGTTTCCGAGCTTGGTGTTCCCCTATGTGGATGCGCTGACGGGCACGCTCTATTCCTTCGCGATCTTCGCTGTCGCCTTCATTACGCGGCCGATCGGTTCGTTGATCTTCATGGCGATCGACCGCCACTTCGGGCGCGGAACGAAGCTGACGGTCGCCTTGTTCCTGCTCGGCGGTTCGACCGCGTCCATCGCTTTCATGCCCGGTTATGCCACGATTGGCCATTATGCTGCGTTAGTCCTGATCATCTTGCGCGCCGCGCAGGGCGTCGCGCTGGGCGGCACCTGGGACGGGCTGGCGTCGCTGCTGTCGCTCAACGCGCCGCGGCATCAGCGCGGCTGGTACGCCATGGTGCCGCAACTCGGCGCGCCGTTGGCCCTGCTGGTGGCGAGCGGGCTGTTCGCCTTCTTCCTGATGACGCTGTCGCGGGCGGATTTCCTCGACTGGGGCTGGCGCTACCCCTTCTTCGTGGCCTTCGCGATCAACGTGGTGGCGCTGTTCGCCCGGCTGCGCATCGTGGTGACGCATGAGTTCGAGCGGCTGTTCGAGCAGAAAGACCTGCAACCCTCCGAAGTGCTGCCCACCGTCAGGGCGGAGGGGCGCAACATTATCATCGGCGCCTTCGCCCCGCTGGCCAGCTTCGCGCTGTTCCACATGGTGACGGTGTTCCCGCTGAGCTGGGTGGCGCTCTTCACCAACCAGCCGCTGGAGCGCTTCCTGATCATCGAGATGATCGGCGCGTCGGTCGGCCTGCTGGCGATCGTCGTTTCGGGCTTCATCGCGGACCAGATCGGTCGTCGTTCGCTGCTGGCATGGTCGGCGCTAGGCATAGCGATATTCAGCGTCATGGCGCCGCTGCTGCTGAACGGCGGCGACCTGGGCGAGGTGGCCTTCATGATCCTGGGCTTCATGCTGCTGGGGCTGGCTTTCGGCCAGTCGTCCGGCGTGGTCGCGTCCAATTTCGCGACGGAAACGCGCTATACCGGATCGGCGCTGACGTCCGACCTGGCCTGGTTGGTCGGCGCGGGTTTCGCACCGCTGGTGGCCTTGCTGCTGTCCGTGAAATTCGGGTTGGCCGCCTCTGGCATCTACCTGTTGTCGGGCGCGGTGGCGACGATGGTGGCGCTCTACATCAACAAGGAACTGGCGGCGCGGGATAGATAAGGCGTCATCCGCCGTCATCTTCGAAAGAGGACCGGAGAGAGATTTCTTCTTGGGCCTTTTTCCCCACGCTACATCAAGCTCTAATCCCCCTGCGCGGAAGCCCGCATCCGCGCCAGCGCTTTCCGGTCGAACCATCCCGCGGGCAGCGCTCGCGGCGCGAAGCGCGGCAGCCAATCTCCATAAAGCGCATCCATCCGCGCCGGCAGCCCGCCCACGCCCTCCCGGCCCATGATCTCCGAAATGATCCGGTTCTGATAAAAGCGAACCGAATAGTTGATCATCCGCCGATATTGCATGCGCAGGGTCGAGGGCCGCAACAGGCTGACCGCCTCGCAGCGAAAGCCGGCTTCCTCGCAGGCCAGGATGCGCTCCCCCCGCCAGTCGACGTCGCGTCCCAGATCGGTATGCGCCCATGCCGCGACCAGCCCGTCGTCTCCGATCAGGTCTTCGGGCAGCCGCAGGCCCTTCATCCGGATCGCCGCGACGAAGCGCCCCGACAGCGCGTAGAGATCGCCGAACAATCCCCGTTCCTCGCGCAGGCTGCGGCGATAGGCTGCCGCGGATCGCCCATTTGCCGGCATCCCCGCCGCTGCATTGGCGCCTGGCTGCGCGGCGAGATCCGATACCAGGGCGTCGATCGATCCGGGCAGGATTTCCGCATCGCCGTCCATGAAGATGACGGCATCTTCTCCGCCGGTCAGCAGGTGGTGGACAAAATGGTTCCAGGTCCGCGCCTTGCCCCCGGCGGCGAGATCGTGAACCATGACATTCGCCCGCCCGCCGGCCGCATTCCGCGCGCGATCTGCCGTGGCGTCGGTCGATCCGTTGACCAGCACATGGAAGACGCTGTCCGCGCGGTCGAGCGGCAGCGACGCCAGGCAAGGGCCGATCCGCCGTTCCTCCTGATGCGCGAATATGCCGACCGCGACGCCCATGCCTAGCGGAAATCCCAGCCCTGCTGTCCATGGCGGGCGAGGTCCAGCCCCTCGGCTTCTTCCCGCGCGCCGATCCGCGCGGGCGTCACGACCGACAGCATCAGCGCGATGATGGCCGTTCCCGCCATCGCCCAGATCGCCACCGCCGCGATGCCGATGCACTGCGCGATGAAGGCGCCGGCAAGGCTGATTCCCGCCGCGAAGCCGACTCCGCCCAGCGCCGGCAGCACGAAGGGGAGCAGCATCAGCGCGCCCGTCAGCCCGCCCAGTCCGTGGATCACGAAAATATCCGCCGCGTCGTCGATACGGTCGCCCAATAATCCCTTCGCCAGTCGGCAGGCCATGGCCGCGACCAGCCCGATGGCCATCGCCCCGCCCGGTCCCACCAGCGCGCCGGAGGCGGAGATCGCCACCAGCCCGGCGAGCGCGCCCGAAACCAGGCCATTGGCGGTGACATGCCCCTTGTCGATCCTCTCCACCAGCATCCATCCGAACAGGCCCGCGCAGGCGGCGAAATGGCCGTTCAGAATGGCGGTCGCGGCGTTGTCCGTCGCGCCGAAGGACCATCCGCCCAATATGCCGGCCCAGCCGATCCACAGCAGAAGTCCGCCCGCAATGCCCAGCACAGGCGCATGTCCGGCAGAGGCGGCGCGCCGCCTGCCAACCACCAGCACCAGCGCGAGCGCGGAAAAGCCGGCGCTCAGATGAACGACCAGCGCCCCCGCGAAATCCATGACGCCCATGGTGGCGAGCCACCCGCCGCCCCAGACCCAATGCACCACCGGCGCATAGACCAGCAGCAGCCACAGCAGGGCAAAGGCCGCCATCCACCCCAGGCGCACCCGTTCCGCGACCGCGCCCGGCAACAGGCCGGCGGCAAGCATCGCCAGCGCCATCTGGAACAGCACGAAGGCCGATTCCGGCACGGTCAGCCCATCGCGCAGCGCGCCCAGATCGGCCAGCAACAGATGCGCCCGGCCGCCCAGCCACCCGCTTCCCGGCGCATAGGCGAGGCTATAGCCGACAAGCCCCCAGAGCAGCGAAACCCCTGCAGCCACCGCCACCCCCTGCACGCCGATCGACAGCGCGCTGCGCACATGGACGAGGCCCGCATGGCGCAAGGCGAGTCCCGGCAGCGCCGCCAGCAGCACCAGCAGGCCGCACAGCATCATCCATGCCGTGTCGCCGCTGTCCGCTACCGCCACCTGCGCCATGGCGGGCTGCGGCGTTACCGACAGCAGGAGAAGGAGAATGGCAAGGAGGCGATGCATCAGGTGATCCGGCAATCCATATCCGGGCCGTCGTAACGCAGGCGAGGTAAAGACTTGCCTAACCCTGATCGTTTGCCGCCAGACGGCGAGGTCCACGGCAGCGTGGTGATTTGAGCGGTTTCCCATCATTCCCCCTCCCGCAGGCGTTCAAACGAGGCACGTGACTCGTTTGAAGGGGGCAGGGGGTGGTCTGGCGCGACATCAGGGTTGTGTTGCAGCGGCCAAGTTGGAAGCTCGCTACGCTCGCGCCCATCCCCAGCCCCTCCCGTTTACGGGAGGGGAGCAGAACGTCCGCAACTGGCCTTTCCCGCATTCCGAATTTTCCGCGCCGCCTAATAGGCTTCCCCGCCGCAACTGATCCGCCCCGTCCCGCGATTATCGACGCTGCAGGCGGCTTTCCCCGCCACCGTCACATCGCCCGATCCGGATGCCGAAACCCTGGCCGAGACCTCCGCCGTCACCGCCACATTTCCCGGGCCATCATTCGCCACCGTGGCTTGCCGCACCCGCAGGCCTTCCGCCATCACCGCTCCGGGGCCGGTGACGCGGATCGCCGCCACGCCTGCCCGGCCGGACAGGTTCGCCCGGCCGGCTCCGGCCACCCCCAGGCTGAGCTGGTCCAGATCCACCGCCGCCACGCTGACATCGCCATTGCCGCCCAGCACGACCTCGCCGCGCAGGCCCTTCATCCGGCTGACCGACACCGATCCGCCGCCGGTCAGCACCACGCGGTTGAGGTCGCCGGTCGACAGCCGCAGCACCGCGCGCCCGCCCGACTTCTCGCCCGATCGCGCCCGCTCCAACGTCACCGCGAGCAGGCGGCCGGATACGTCCACCTTCAGCCGGTCCAGCATCGCCTGATCGCCTTCCGCCCGCGCTGAAGCGCCCGCGCCTGTGGTGATGACGACCTCCACCGGCGCATCCACGCGGATGGCGTCGAAGCCGGTGATGGTGAATCCGCGCGTGGCCGCCGCCGCTGGGACGGCAGACAGCATCATGACGCTCAGCAGGGCGAACGAGCGGGGCAGCGGCATGAAAATCTCCCAGGCCATGTCGATCTGATAGGGATGGGCCGTAGCGGTTCCAAGCCCCTTGTTCGTCGCACCGGATCAGGCAAGATCGTCAGGTTTTCAAAAGGGACATGCGGCGGATGCGCAAATGGATTTCCGGACTTCTCCTGGGCTTGATCAGCACCACGGCCCCCGCCGCGCCCGAAGATCGGGGCGAAGCCTGGTGGAAACATGTCCGCACCCTTGCCGACGATGGCTATGAAGGGCGCGGGACGGGCAAGCCCGGCCATGAGAGGGCGGCCGATTATGTGATCGGGCAGCTTCGGGCGCTCGGGCTGAAACCGGCCGGGATCGACGGCTATAAACAGCCCGTCGCCTTTACCGAGCAGGTGATCCTTTCGCAGGAGAGCAGCGCTTCGCTGACGGGGCCGGGCGGCGATACCGCGCTGGCGGCGCCCGCCGACATCATCTTTTCCGGGGGAGGCGGCCCGGCCCCTGAAAATGTAAGCGCGCCTTTGGTCTTCGCCGGTTACGGCCTGCACCTGCCGGAGGTGGGGCATGACGATTTCGCCGGCCTCGACCTCAAGGGCAAGATCGTGGTGGTGGTTTCGGGCGGTCCCGCGACCATCTCCGGCGCCCTCAAGTCCCATGCCCGTTCGGAACGGGCGGCGTGGCTGGCAAGGCAGGGGGCTTTGGGGCTGATCCAGCTCGTGACGCCCAAGCAGGTGGAAATTCCCTGGGACCGGCGCATGGCGCTGGCCAGCCAGCCGGCGCTGTACTTTCGCGACGCAACCCTGCGGGAGACGCTGACGCCTTTCCTCTCCGCCCAGTTCGACCCGGCCAAATCCGCTCTGCTCTTTGCCGGGTCAGGCCATGATTTCGCGCAGGTCGCCGCCGCCGCCGACAGTTCCGGCCCGGTGCCGTCCTTCCCGTTGGCCCAGCGACTGAACGCGAAGGTGGCGGCGAGGCGCGCCGATCTGAATTCGCCCAACATCATCGCGGTGATGCCGGGCACGGACCCGCTGCTCGGCAAGGAATATGTCGTCCTCTCCGCGCATCTGGACGGATATGGGATGGGCACGCCGATCAACGGGGATGCGATCTACAACGGCGCTCTCGACAATGCGTCGGGCGTGGCCAGCCTGCTGGAAATCGCCCGGACCCTGCGCGAGTGCAAGGTGAAGCCCAGGCGATCGATCCTCTTCGCCATCGTCACGGCGGAGGAGAAGGGTCTGCTCGGCTCCAGCTATTTCGCGCGGAGGCCGACCGTGCCGCAGAAGGCGATGGTGGCCGACCTCAATTTCGACATGGCGCTGCCGATATTCCCGCTGACCAGCGTGACGCCCGTGGGTTACGACCAGAGCAGCCTGGGCAAGGATGCCGAAGCGGTCAGCGCGGCCATGAACCTGCCCATCACGCCCGATCCCTTTCCGGACCGCAATGTCTTCATCCGGTCCGACCAGTACAGCTTCATCCGGGCGGGCATTCCCGCGCTGTTCTTCAAATATGGCTTCAAGGCGGGCACGCCGGAGGCGACGGTGGAAAGGGCGTGGCGCGCCAACATCTACCATTCGCCCAAGGACGACGCGAACCAGCCGGTGATGCCGGCCGAATCGGTGAAGCTGAACGACTATGTCGCCGCCGTGACCCTGCGCGTAGCAAACGCCCCCGGCCGCCCGCAATGGAATGAGGACAGCTTCTTCCGCCGCTTCGCCAAATAGCCTTCGTGCTGCTTGATCCGGCCGGGGCAGGGGCCTAAACCCCCGGCCATGACCCAAGCCTCCTATCCGGCGCTTCGCCTGCGCCGCACCCGCGCCTCGGCCTGGAGCCGGGCGATGCACGCCGAAAACCGCCTGACCCCCAGCGACTTCATCTGGCCGCTGTTCGTCACCGAAGGGGGACAGGTGGAGGAACCCATCAAGTCGCTCCCCGGCGTCTCCCGCTGGTCGGTCGACCTGATCGTCGAGCGCGCCAGGGAGGCGCAGGCGGCGGGCATTCCCTGCCTCGCCCTCTTCCCCAACACCCAGCCCGACCGCCGCAGCGACGATGGGGCGGAGGCGCTCAATCCCGACAATCTCATGTGCCGCGCCATCCGCGCCATCAAGGACGCGGTGCCCGACATCGGCGTCCTGACCGACGTGGCGCTCGACCCCTATACCGCCCACGGCCAGGACGGTCTGCTGGACGAGACCGGCTATGTCGTCAACGACGCCACCATAGACGTCCTCATCGGCCAGTCGCTCAACCAGGCGGCGGCGGGCGCGGACATCATCGCCCCCAGCGACATGATGGACGGCCGCGTCGGCGCCATCCGCGAGGCGCTGGAGGAGGAAGGCCACGCCAATGTCCAGATCATGGCCTATGCCGCCAAATATGCCAGCGCCTTCTACGGCCCGTTCCGCGACGCGGTCGGCTCCGGCGGCCTGCTGAAGGGCAACAAGAAAAGCTATCAGATGGACCCCGCCAACAGCCAGGAAGCACTACGCGAGGTCGCCCTCGACATCGCCGAGGGCGCGGACAGCGTGATGGTGAAGCCGGGCCTGCCCTATCTGGACATCATCGCGCGGGTGAAGGACCGGTTCGAAGTGCCGGTCTTCGCCTATCAGGTGTCGGGCGAATATGCGATGCTGGAGGCCGCCGCAGCCGTGGGCGCGGGGGACCGCGACGCGCTGGTGCTGGAAACGCTGCTGGCGTTCAAGCGGGCGGGCTGCTCAGGCGTCCTCACTTACCACGCCCTCCACGCTGCCCGATTGCTCGGAGCCTGAAATGACCGACTATCCCGACGTCTCCATCATTCCCTTCAACGGCAAGACCCCGAAGATCCACCCCAGCGCCTTCATCGCCCCCGGCTGCCGGATCATCGGCGACGTGGAGATCGGCCCCGACGTCAGCATCTGGTATAATTGCGTGATCCGCGCCGACGTGAACTTCATCCATATCGGCGCGCGCACCAATATCCAGGACGGCACGGTGGTCCATTGCGACAGCCCCGGCGACCATATAGACGGCCGCCCATCCGAAGGCTGGCCCACGATCATCGGCGAGGATGTGCTGATCGGCCATATGGCGATGGTCCATGGCTGCGTGCTGAAGGACCGCGCCTTCGTCGGCCTGGGCGCCATCGTCATGAGCGGCTGCACGGTGGAAAGCGACGCCATGCTGGCTGCGGGCGCGCTGCTCTCGCCGGGCAAGACGGTGCTGCACCGCCAGCTATGGGCGGGCCGCCCCGCCAAATATATGCGCGACCTGTCCGACGAAGCGCTGATCGACATGCGCGAAGGCGTCGACCATTATGTGCACAATGGAAAGGCCCATAAGGGCGCGGTGAAGGCGGCGTCGTCGGATTGAGAACTTTTCCGAATTAAACCGGCGTGCTCCTGCGAAGGCAGGAGCCCAGTTCGGAGGGTGGGACTGGGCTCCTGCCTTCGCAGGAGCACGTCGCGTAAGTTCTATAGCCTAAGGCTGCGCCAACCGCCCCTTGAGCGCATCCAGCCGGTCATTCTGCCCATCGACAATCGCCAGCGCAGCCCCCCGCGCCGCGTCGATGGCGTCGATCCCGCCGCTGACCTTCCCTTCGGCCACCGCATTGCTGCGCTCCACATAGAGCACGTCCAGACTGGCCAAGGCCGACACGCTGCCGTTCCGCGCCGTTTCCAGCGCGCTCAAAGCCGTCTGCGCCGCCACCCAGGCCTCACTGGAAACCGCCGACCCCGTCGCCGCCCGCGTGGCCGTATCCGCCGCAGGCCAGGCCTGGTCGAAGGCCGCTCCGCCCGCCTCGGCCTGCGCCTTCAGCCGGTCCACATCGCGAACCAGCTCCGGCTCAGGCGCGACTGGGGAGGGGGCGGGCGCCGCCTCGGCGATGGGCGCATCCTCTATCGCCCGCTTGGCGAGCGACGGATAGCCCTGAAAGGTGCTGGCGCAACCGGACAGGAACAGGATCAGGGAGGGAAGCAGCCGACGCGGGATCATCGCCCGCATCTAGGATGGAGCGCGCCCGGACGCAAGATCAGCGCGGCAACGCCGCCGCCTCCCGCGCCAGCGCCTCGATCTTCGCCGCGTCGACCGGCCCCTTGGGCACCACCCAACTGCCGCCCACGCATTTGACGAAGGGTTCCGCCAGCCATTTGGACGCGCTTTCCGCCGTGATCCCCCCGGTCGGACAGAATCGCGCCTCCTGCAACGGCGCGGCCAGAGCCTTCAACGCACGCAGCCCGCCCGAAGTCTCCGCCGGGAAGAATTTGAAATGCGACAGCCCCATGTCCAGCCCGCGCATGATGTCGCCCGCCGTCGCCGTGCCGGGCAGGAAGGGAATGCCCGCCGCAATCGCCGCCTTGCCCAGCGGTTCGGTCAGGCCGGGGCTGACGATAAAGCGCGCCCCGGCCGCCACCGCCGCATCCAGTTGCGCGGGATTCAGCACCGTCCCCGCGCCGACCACCGCACCCTCGACCTGCGCCATCTCCCGGATCGCGTCCAGCGCAGCGGGCGTCCGCAACGTCACCTCCAGCGCGGGCAGGCCGCCCTTCACCAGCGCCCGCGCAATCGGCAGCGCATCCTCGACCCGGTCGACCACCAGCACCGGGATCACCGGCGCCAGTTGCATCACCCCTTCTACGCTCAGCGACATCATCTCTTCTCCCGAAAGGCGGCGGCCGCGCCGTACAGCCCGATTTCGTCATGCAAAGCGAGCCGGATCGGCACCGCCTTCATCAGGCTCTCGAACCGCCCCTTGGCGGTGAAGCGCTGGTGGAACCCGCTCTGCGGCAGCAAGGCCCGCATCCGCTGCGTCAGCCCGCCCGCCAGCACCACCGTGTGCGGTCCCTGCGCCAGCGCCAGATCGCCCGCGACCGACCCATAGGACAGGCAGAATCGCTCGAACGCCGCCCGCGCGAATTCGTCCGTGCCGTCGATGGCCGCCTGCCACAATTCGGCATCCTCCATCAGCACGACCCGATCATGGCCGATGGTCGCCATCGCCTTGTAGATATTGTTGAGGCCCGGCCCCGACACGATCCGCTCCGTCGACACGCGCAGGAACTTGTCGCGCAGATAGGCGAGTATCTTCTCCTCCAGCGGATCGAGCGGCGCGAAGTCCAGATGCCCGCCCTCGGTCGCGATGACATGCGGCTCGCCATCGTCGAACGCGATCATCGCCACGCCCAGCCCGGTGCCCGGCCCCAATATCGTCACCCCGCCGTCCCGCGGAAAGGGCCTGTCCTCCCCGAACAGCAGCGGCAGATTTTCCTTGGGCAGGCGCGCCACGGCATGGGCCACCGCCTCGAAATCATTGACCAGCCGCAGATGCTTCAGCCCCAGTTCCTCGTCCAGCGCATCGGGCCGGATCACCCAGGCGCTGTTGGTCAGCTTGATCACCTCCCGCCCGATGGCGGTGGCGAAGGCGATGGAGGCTGCATTGGGCAGCTTGCCTCCCTCATCCTCCACGAATGCGGCCCAGCAGGCCTGAAGGCTGGGATAATCCGCGACCTTGTATTTGCGCACCTTGCCCAAAGTCGGAACATTGCGCGCGTCCAGTTTGGCGCGGGCGAAACGGGCATTGGTGCCGCCGATGTCGGCGGCGATGATCTCGGTCATATTTCGTGCCTTGAATATATCAGTCGTCATTCCCGCGAAGGCGGGAATCCATCTCCTGCCATCGCACCAACCGCCAGGTTTGGAGATGGATTCCCGCCTTCGCGGGAATGACAGGTTCGTTCAGGCGCAACCCCTCACAGTTCGCTTTCCATCGCCGCCAGAATGGGCGAGGCGCCGCTCTCCGCCAGATCGCTATGATGCCGGAACAGCGCGAACAGTTCGCGCCCCGTATCATAGGGGGCAGGGGGAGCCGCCGGAACATCCCGCGCCTCCCACTCCGCCGCGTCCACCAGCGCCGCGATCTCGCCCGTCTCCGCGCAGACCCGCACCACATCGCCGTCGCGCAGCCTGCCGATCGGACCGCCGCCCAAAGCCTCAGGCGACAAATGGATCGCCGCCGGCACCTTGCCCGAAGCCCCCGACATGCGCCCGTCCGTCACCAGCGCCACGCGGAACCCGCGATCCTGCAACACGCCCAGCGCCGGGGTCAGCTTGTGCAGTTCGGGCATCCCGTTCGCCCTCGGCCCCTGGAAGCGCACCACCACCACGACATCGCGCTCCAGTTCGCCCGCCTTGAACGCCCGCAGCACATCGTCCTGATCGTGGAACACCGCCGCCGGAGCCTCGATGGTCCAGCGCTCCCTGTCGACCGCGCTCACCTTCATGACGCAGCGGCCCAGATTGCCGGACAGCAGCTTCATGCCGCCATCCGGGCTGAACGGACGGGCCACGGGCCGCAGGATGCTCTCATCCCGCGATTCCGGTACCTCCTTCCACGTCAGCGCCTCATTCTCCAGCACCGGTTCCTGCCCATAATCGGCCAGCCCCCGGCGGGCGACGGTCGGAATGTCGCCATGCAACAACCCGTTGCCCAGCAACTCCCGGATCACATAGGAAATCCCGCCCGCCGCATGGAAATTGTTCACGTCGCCCGATCCGTTCGGGTAAACCCGCGCCAGCAACGGCACGACATCGGAAATCTCCGCGAAATCGGTCCAGTCGATGACGATCCCCGCCGCCCGCGCAATGGCGGGCAGGTGGATCGCATGGTTGGTCGACCCGCCGGTCGCCATCAGGCCGATGATCGCGTTGACGATGGCCTTCTCGTCGACGCAATGGCCCAGCGGCCGATAGTCGTCGCCGTTCCACCCGATGCGCGACAATTGATGCACCGCCGCCCGCGTCAATTCCTGCCGCAGCTTCGTGCCCGGATGCACGAAGGAGGCGGCGGGCATGTGCAGCCCCATCATCTCCATCATCATCTGGTTGCTGTTCGCCGTGCCGTAGAAGGTGCAGGTGCCCGCGCCATGATAGCTGGCGCTTTCGGACTCCAGCAATTCCTCCCGGCCCACCTTGCCCTCGGCATAAAGCTGCCGGATGCGGACCTTTTCCTTGTTCGCCAGCCCCGAAGGCATCGGCCCGGCGGGGATCAATATGGTCGGCAGATGCCCGAACCGCAGCGCCCCGATCAGCAATCCCGGCACGATCTTGTCGCAAATGCCCAGCAGCAGCGCGCCCTCGAACATCGCATGGGACAGGGCGATGGCCGTCCCCAGCGCAATCGTGTCGCGGGAAAAGAGCGACAGGTCCATCCCCGCCTGCCCCTGGGTCACGCCGTCGCACATGGCCGGAACGCCGCCCGCCACCTGCGCGGTGCAGCCGACCTCCCGCGCCGCCAGCTTGATCTGCTCCGGATAGCGGCCATAGGGCTGATGCGCCGACAGCATGTCGTTATAGGCGGTGACGATGCCGAAATTCATCGCCGCCCCGGCGCGGATGACAGCCTTGTCTTCGCCGCTCGCGGCAAAGCCGTGCGCCAGGTTCCCGCAGGAAAGCTGGTCGCGGTTGGTGCCCGCATCCCGCCCGCGCTCGATCAGGCTCAGATATTTCAGGCGCGAAGCGGCGCTGCGCTTCGCGATGCGTTCGGTGACCCTGGCGATCACCGGATGAAGATCAGTCATTCCAGCTTGCTCCGTCTCTTTCGATCAGGGCAATGGCTGAGGACGGCCCCCAGTTCCCCGAAGAATAGGGCGAAGGCTTCACGCCCGCCTCCTTCCACCCGTCGATGATCGAATCGATCCAGGTCCATTGCGCCTCCACCTCGTCCCGCCGCACGAACAGGGTGGCGTCGCCCGCCAGCAGGTCCAGGATCAGCCGTTCATAGGCGATGCGGCGGCGCTGCCCGGCGAAGGCGGCGGTCAGCGACACGTCCAGCGTCACTTCCTCCAGATGCACCTCGCGCTCCAGCCCCGGCCTTTTGCTCATGATCAGCAGGCGGATATATTCCTCCGGCTGCAAGCGGATGATCAGGGTGTTCGGCTCCAGCCCCGACCCGCCGTTCCGGCCGAAAATGGAATGGCGCACCGGCTTGAACTGGATCAATATCTCCGACTGGCGGGCGGGCAGCCGCTTGCCGGTCCGCAGGTAGAAGGGCACGCCCTGCCACCGCCAATTGTCGATATGGGCCTTCAACGCCACGAAGGTCTCGGTTTCTGACGGCTTGCCCAGTTCGTCGGCATAGCCGGTGACGATCTGCCCGCCGACCGCGCCGGGCGTATATTGCCCGCGCACGCTATGCGTCTTGACCGTTTCGGCGGTCATCGGCCGCAGCGAACGCAACGCCTTCACCTTCTCGTCGCGCACGGACGTCGGGTCCATGCGGGCGGGCGGTTCCATGGCGATGATCGACAATATTTGCAGCACATGGTTCTGCACCATGTCGCGCAGCGCGCCGACCCCGTCATAATAGGAAACCCGGCCCTCCAGCCCCACCGTCTCGCCCACGGTGATCTGCACATGGTCGATGGCGGTGGCGTTCCACAGCGGCTCGAACATCACATTGCCGAAACGCAGCGCCAGCAGGTTCTGGACCGTTTCCTTCCCCAGATAATGGTCGACGCGGAAAATCTGCTCCTCCGCGAACAAGGCGCCGATGCCGTCATTCACTTCTTTGGAGGAGGCCAGATCCTTGCCGATGGGCTTTTCCATCGCGATTCGCGTCTTCGGCGTGATCAGCCCCGCCTCGGCCAGCCCCTGCGCGGTCGGCGCGAAGAGGGAAGGGGGCGTCGACAGATAGACGGACACGCCCTTGTCCAGCCGCCCGTCCAGCCGCTCGCCCAGCGCCTTGAACTGCGCGGCATTGCCCGCCTCCACCGGCTGATAGACGATGATGGCGCGCAGCCGCTCCGCAATCTCCGCGTCATAGCGGTCGGCGGCTAGGAATTTCCGCAGCGCCTTGTCGATGTCGCTGCGAAACTCTTGGTCGGTGAATTCCGACCGCCCCGACGCGATGATCAGGAAATCGTCCGGCAACAGCCCGTCGGCCAGCAGATTGTAGAGCGAAGGAAAGATCATCCTGTGCGCCAGGTCGCCGGTGGCGCCGAACAACAGGAACGTGGCAGACGGTTCGGTCAAAGGATACCCCTTTTCCGTTTGGTGTTTTCAGGTCTGCACGAAGCCGCCCTTATAGCCTGCGGCCCTCGTTACGCAAGCAGGCTATCGCCGCGACATTCATCTCGCAACCGCGAGAGGGCGGAAGCGTTGATTTTTGGCTGGACGCTGGCCGCCGATTTTGCCATTTGGCGCACGGCCATGACATGCGGGCGTGGTGAAACTGGTAGACGCGCCGGACTCAAAATCCGGTTCCGAAAGGAGTGTCGGTTCGATTCCGACCGCCCGCACCATCCTTTTCGATCATCCGCATCGAAAGGCCTGCCTGATGCGGCTTTCCATCCTTCCGCTTGACCGATTTCTGCCTTGATCGTGCCGGTCAATCGCTTGCCGCGCCCTGCTGTCCGAACCAAGGGATCATCCGGGCGATGGCATCCTCCACCCGATCGGTGGAGACCGCGAAGCTGAAACGGATGTGCCGGTGCCCGTCGACCGGATCGAAATCGATCCCCGGCGCCGTGGCCACGCCGGTTTCGCGCAGCAGTTTGCGGCAAAAGGCCAGGCTGTCATCGGTCAGATGGCCGACATCCGCATAGATGTAGAAGGCGCCGTCGGGCGGCGCGATCTCCTTCAGTCTCAAGGCGGGCAGGGCGGCCAGCAGCAGTTCCCGGTTGCGCCGGTAGGTGGCGACATGCCCCTCCAGCTCATCGATGCAGTCGAACGCCTTCAACCCCGCATGCTGCGCCAGGGAAGGCGGCGTCAGGAACAGGTTGCCCATGCGCGCCCGCGCCGTTTCGATCAGGTCGGGCGGAAAGACCACCCAGCCCAGCCGCCAGCCGGCCATGGAAAAATATTTGGAAAAGCTGTTCACGACGACGGCGTCCGGCGCGAATTCCAGCATCGACCGCGCCGGCTCGCCATAGCTCAGCCCGTGATAGATCTCGTCCGACACGATCCGAATATTTCGCGTCCGGCAAAGCTGCGCGATATGCGCCATTTCCTCTGCGGGAATGATGGTTCCCGTGGGATTGGCGGGGCTGGCGATGATCGCGCCATCGGGCGCCGGGTCCAGCGCCTCCAGCGCCGCCGCGCCGATCTGGTAGCGCTCGGCAGGCCCGCAATCGACCTCCACCGGCTCCAGATAGAGCGCCTTCAACGTGTTCCGATAGGCGACATAGCCCGGCCGCGCCGTCGCCACCCTCGCTCCCGGCGCGAACAGGCTGCTCAGCGCCAGCACCAGCCCCGGCGAAGCCCCGCAGGTCAGCAATATCTGCTCCGCCTCCACGGCCACGCCATAGCGTTCCCGATAATGCAGCGCGATCCGCTCCTTGAGCGCCGGGCTTTCCCAATAGCCCATCGGATCGCGGTCCAGCACCGCATGCGCCTCCGCAATCGCGGCGGACGGCGCCCCGGTCGAAGGCTGGCCGAACTCCATATGCAGGATGGACCGCCCCCCCGCCTCCAGCCTGTGGGCTTCCCGGCTGATGGCGATGGCGTAAAAAGGATCGATATTGGCAACCATGCGCCGCCTCTTACCCGCCCCGCAACCTTGTCACAATTCCCGCGTTGGACGTGGGTGAACGAAACCATCCTCGACGCCCTGCAATATTATGGCGCCGCCGCCGCGACCGTCGCCGCCCTCATCGTCTCGCTGAACCTGGGCCGCCGCATCACCGGCTGGGCGTTCGTGCTGTTCGTGACATCCTCGATAGCCCTGATCGCCTGGGGTTTCCTGTCCGAAGACAGCGAAGGCATCGGCTTTCAGAATATAGCCCTGCTCGGCATCAACCTGGTCGGCGTCTGGCGCTATCTCTTCTCAAAGCACAAGCCGCGCGACTGAACCTATTCCGAAATCCACACCTCCACCGACACCCCATGCTGGCAAAGCGCCACCCGGACCGGCAATTCCTCCACCGGTCCTCCCGCCAAAGCCCGGTCATAAACCGCCTTCTTCGCCGCCCCCCCGATCTGCAAAAATATATGACGGCTCGCCAATATCGCCGCGGCGCTCATCGACATGCGCTGGTGCGGCGCGGCGGGCGGCGTCACCGCCAGCGTCAAGGCCCCGGTCGAAAGCCCCTCGGCCAGTTCCGCAGCCCCCGGAAACAGCGAAGCGGTATGCCCATCCTCCCCCATGCCCAGCAGCACGATGTCCAGCGGCCAGGGCAGGGCGGCAAAGGCCGCCTCGCATTCGGCCTGCCCGGCATAGGCGTCCGCCGCCCCATTCTTCATCGGCACGAACCGCGCCGCCGCCGCCTTCCCCTGCAACAAGGTCTCGCGCACCAGCCGCTCATTGCTGTCGGCATGGTCCGGCGCGACCCAACGCTCATCGACCAGCGTCACGATCACCTTGTCCCAATCCAGCGCCGCGCCCGACAAGGCCTCCAGCACCGGCCTCGGCGACCGCCCGCCCGACAGGGCGATGGCCGCCACCCCCCGCTGCGCGATGGCGTCGCCCAATATCATGGCGATCCGCCGCGCCATGTCAGCCGCCGCCAGCGCCCCATCAACGAAAAGATGTTCGGTCGGCATGGCGTCACTCCCCCCGGATCTCCGTCAGCCTGCGCTCCCAGGCCAGGGCATGGGTCACGATCTGGTCCAGATCGGCATATTGCGGCTTCCAAGGAAATTCGGCCATGATCGCCCGATTGTCGGAGATCAGCGCATCGGGATCGCCCGCGCGCCGCCCCTCCATCCGCCGGTCGATCTTCAGGTTCGTCACCCGGTCAACGGCGTCCAGCACCTCCAGCACCGAAAAACCGCGCCCATAGCCGCAATTGAGCAGGTAATTCTGCTCCGGCCGGGCCATCAGGGCCTCCAGCGCCAGCACATGCGCCGCCGCCAGATCGGTGACATGGATATAGTCGCGCACCCCGGTCCCGTCCGGCGTGTCGAAATCCGTCCCGAACACCGAAACATGGCTCCGCTTGCCCAGCGCCGCTTCCACCGCCACCTTGATGAGGTGCGTGGCCCCCGCCGTCGACTGCCCCGTCCGCCCCGCCGGGTCGGCCCCGGCGACGTTGAAATAACGCAGCGCGCAGAAGTTCATCGCATGCGCCGCGCTGACGTCGCGCAGCATATATTCGGTCATCAGCTTCGACATGCCATAGGGATTGATCGGCCGCTGCGGCGTCGTTTCCCTGACCGGGCTTTCCTCCGGAATGCCATAGGTCGCCGCTGTCGAGGAAAAGATGAAATGCGGCACGCCCACCGTCACCACGCTCTCGATCAGGTCGCGGGTCTTGGCGCTGTTGTTATGATAATATTTCAGCGGGTTCTCGACCGATTCCGGCACCACGACCGACCCGGCGAAATGCATCACCGCTTTCACGCCATGGTCGCGCAAAGTCCGCTGCACCAGCGGCTGGTCGGAAATATCCCCCTGAACGAAGGCCACATCATCAGGCACCGCCCAGCGGAAACCCGTCACCAGATTGTCGATCACCACGACGCCATAACCCGCGTCGCGCAGCGCCAACACGGCGTGGCTGCCAATATAGCCGGCCCCGCCCGTGACCAGAACCGTCGGCTTGTCGTTCATATATTCCGCCCTGTGATAGCTGCAACGTGCTCCTGCGAAGGCAGGAGCCCAGTTGCAACGTCCGAACTGGGCTCCTGCCTTCGCAGGAGCACGTTACTCATTTTCGACAGGAAACCTTCAAAAAAAAGGCCTCCCCGGAGATGTCCGGGAAGGCCTAAACCACTCATTCAGGGATTCCCACCCCATTCATGCGGCGGCGCGGGATGAAACGGGCCGATAGAAGGTCGCGCCGCTGGCCGCCATCTCCCGCAACTGCGCGGTGGGGGCGAACCGCGCCCCATGCGCCGCCGCCAGCCGATCCAGCACCGCCACGACAGCGCCGATGCCGACCGTGTCCATATGGCTGAACGGCCCGCCGGTATAGGGCGCGAAGCCCCAGCCGAAGATCGCGCCGATATCGCCATCCTCCGGCGTCTCCAGCACGCCTTCCTCGAAACAGCGGGCGCATTCGATCAACTGGCGATAGAGCAGCCGCTCCTTCACCGCCTCCACGCCGGGCTGCACGGCGGCGGGCGGGAACATCTCCGCCAGGCCCGGCCACAGATGCTTCTTCCCGTCCTGGGGATAGTCATACCAGCCCTTGGCGCTCTTGCGGCCCAGCCGTCCCAGCCCGACCATCCGTTCCATCACCGCGTCGGACGGCTGCGCGACATAGGCGTCGCCCAGTTCCTTGCGCGCCGCGACGATGATCTTGTGGGCCAGCTCCAGCGAAACCTCGTCCCCCACGGCCAGCGGCCCCACGGGCATGCCCAGTTGCCGCCCGGCATTTTCGATCAGCGCCGGGTTGATCCCCTCCGCCACCATCTCCACGCCTTCCTGCACATAGGTGGCGAAGCAGCGCGAGGTGTAGAAGCCGCGCGCGTCATTGACGACGATGGGCGTCTTGCGGATCTGGCTGACGAAATCCAGCGCCTTGGCGATGGCGGCAGGCCCGGTTTCCTTGCCCAATATGATCTCCACCAGCGGCATCTTCTCTACCGGAGAGAAGAAATGAACGCCGATGAAATTCTCCGGCTTCGACCATGCCCTGGCCAGCTTGGTGATCGGCAAAGTGGAGGTGTTGGACCCGAAGATGATGTCCGCGCCCAGCACTTCCTCCACCTTCTTCGTCACTTCCGCCTTGATGGCGACATCCTCGAACACCGCCTCGATCACGAAGTCCGCCCCGGCCAGCACCGCATAGTCGGTGGTCGGCGTCACGCGGGCCAGCGTCTCCGCCATCTTCTCCGGCGTCAGCCCCTTGCCCAGCCGCTTCTTCAGCACCTCCTCGACATGCGCCTTGCCCTTCTCGGCATAGGCCTGGTCGCGGTCGAACAGCACGACCTCCATGCCCGCCTGCGCGGCCACGGTGGCGATGCCCGCGCCCATCATGCCCGCGCCCAGCATGGCCAGCTTCTTCGTCGGGGCCTTGGGCTGGTCCTTGGGCCGCCGCGCCCCGCGCTCGGCCGCCTGCTTGTTGACGAACAGGCTGCGGACCATGTTCGCCGCCTGCGGGTCGGCCGCGACCTTGGCGAAATATTTGCTCTCGATCCGGACGGCGCGATCCATGGGCAGGGTGATGCCTTCATAGACGGCGGACAGCAGCGCGATCGGCGCGTTCATGTTGCGCTGGGTCTGCTTCAGCGTCATCGGCAGCGCGCCCGCCATGGTCTGCGCGAAGCCGGGGTTGAACCCGCCCGCGCCGCCCGGCACCTTGAACCCCTTGACGTCCCACGGCTGCACGGAGGCGTTGGGATTCGCCTTCACCCATTCCCTGGCCTTTTCGACCGCCATGCCCTGCGGCACGACCTCATCGACGACCTTCATCATCGCCGCTTCGGCGGGACGGAACAGCTTGCCCTGCAACATATACATCAGCGACGCCTGCACGCCCATGATGCGCGGCAGGCGCTGCGACCCGCCGCCGCCGGGGAACAGGCCGATCAATATTTCCGGCAGGCCAAGCTGCGTCTTCGGGCTGTCGCCCACCACGCGGCGATGACAGGCCAGCGCCAGTTCGAACCCGCCGCCGACGCAGGTGCCCTCTATGGCGCAGGCCACCGGCTTGCCGCATGTCTCCAGCCGCCGGAGCAACTGGTTCAGCACGAAGACCTTGTCGAAGATCGCGGCGGGGGAGGGACGCTTCCCGCTCTCGCCGCCCAGCATCGACCCGAAATATTTAAGGTCCATGCCCGCCATGAACCCGCTGTCCTTGCCCGACGCGATCACCGCGCCCTTGATCGCTTCCTCGGACGCGATGCGCGTGATCGCCGCGTCCAGATCGGCCATGAAATCCGGGCCGATGACGTTCATGGACTGGCCGGGAACGTCGATGGTCAGCGTGGCGATGCCGTCGCCGTCGATGTCGAAATTGATGCTCTGCATTGGAATGGCTGCCTTTCCCAATCCCCGTTCGTCCTGAGTAGCCATTGAGCGAAGTCGAAATGGCGTATCGAAGGATCAGTGCTTCGATACGGCCCTTCGACAAGCTCAGGCCCTACTCAGCACGAACGGGCATTATATTCTCTCAAACCCGCTCGATGATGATCCCGGTGCCCATGCCCGCGCCGACGCACAGGTTGATGAGCGCGGTGCCCTTGCCGGACCGTTCCAGCTCGTCCAGCGCGGTGCCCAGCACCATCGCCCCGGTCGCGCCCAGCGGATGGCCCATGGCGATGGCGCCGCCATTGACGTTGATCCTTTCATGGTCGAGGTCCATCGCCTGCATGTAGCGCAGCACGACGCTGGCGAAGGCCTCGTTCAGTTCCCAGATGTCGATGTCGGATTTGCTCATGCCCGCCCGCTTCAACAGCTTGTCGGCGACATATTCCGGCCCGGTCAGCATGATCAGCGGCTCCGACCCGATGGAGGCCATGGCCTTGATCCGCGCGCGGGGCGTGAGGCCGTATTTCTCGCCCATCGCCTTGTTGCCGACCAGCACGGCGGCCGCGCCGTCGACGATGCCGCTGCTGTTTCCGGCATGGTGGACGTGATTGACCTTCTCCAGTTCCGGATAGCGGAGCAGGGCGATGGCGTCGAAGCCCGGCATTTCCTCGCCCATCGCGGCGAAGCTGGGTTTCAGGGAGGCCAGCGACTGCATCGTCGCGTCGGGCCGCATATGTTCGTCATGGTCCAGGACGACCTGGCCGATGACGTCCTTCACCGGAACGAGCGACCTGGCGAAGCGCCCTTCGTCCCACGCCCGCTTGGCCCGCTTCTGGCTTTCGACGGCATAGGCGTCGACATCGTCGCGGCTGATCCCGAACTTGGTCGCGATCACGTCGGCGCCGATGCCCTGCGGCGCGAAATAGGTTTTGTAGGCCACCGCCGGGTCCATCGCCCAGGCGCCGCCGTCGGAAGCCATCGGCACCCGGCTCATCGATTCGACGCCGCCGCCGATGGCAAGGCCCGCTTCGCCCGAATAGACCTTCGCGGCCGCCATGTTCACGGCCTCCAGGCCCGAAGCGCAGAAGCGGTTGATCTGCACCCCCGGCACGGTCTGGTCATAATCGGCGTTCAACACCGCGACGCGCGCGATGTCCGCGCCCTGTTCCCCGACCGGGCTGACGCAGCCCAGGATCACGTCGTCGACATCGGCGGTGTCGATCTCCGTCCGGTCCCGCACCGCTTCCAGCACCTGCGTCGCCAGTTGGATGGGGGTGATTTCGTGCAGGGAGCCGTCGGCCTTGCCCCGGCCCCGGGGTGTCCTGACGGCATCGTAGATATAGGCTTCCATGGCTGTCCATTCCTCTCCGTTGGGGCGCCGGATGATCGCTGCGAATGTATTTACGTTTACGTAAAGTGCAAGTCTCAATCGTCAAACCGCCGAACCGTAACGTCATCCCGACGCATGCCTCCATTCCCTCTGGCATTCCGTCTGGCTTCCCGGATGCTTCCCGTCCTTCCATGATTCGCGGATTTGACCCGACCGCCTTATTCCGCTTGATGGGGAGCGTGTCTGAGTCGGACCCCACCGAAGCGCCGTCGCCCCTGTCGATCCCGATCTTCCGCGCGATCTGGTGGGCCAGCCTCGCCTCCAATTTCGGCGGGCTGATCCAGTCCGTGGGCGCGCAGTGGATGATGACCTCGCTTTCCGCCTCGCCTCAGATGATCGCGCTGGTTCCGGCGGCGACGACCCTGCCGATCATGCTGCTGTCGCTCTGGGCAGGCGCGGTGGCGGACAATAGCGACCGGCGATTGGTGATGCTGGCCTGCCAATTGTTCATGCTCGTCGTTTCCGCCCTGCTGGCGCTGTTCGCCTGGATGGGGTGGGTGACGCCCTGGGCCTTGCTGGGCTTCACCTTCCTGGTGGGATGCGCGACCGCGATCAACGGACCGGCCTGGCAGGCGGCGGTGGGGGATATGGTGCCCAGGGCGGCCTTGCCCCATGCCGTCTCGCTCAATTCCATGGGCTTCAACATGGCGCGCAGCATCGGCCCGGCGCTGGGCGGCGTCATCGTCGCGGCGGCCGGCGCGGCGGCGGCCTTCCTGGTCAACGCCGTCAGCTATGTGGGCCTGGTCGCGGTGCTCGCCCGCTGGCGTCCGGAACTGCCGCCCCAGTTGCTCCCGCGCGAACGCATCGGCCACGCGATGCGCGCGGGTGTCCGCTATGTCGCGATGTCGCCGCACATCCAGGTCGTGCTGTTGCGAAGCGCGGCGTTCGGCATCGGGGCGAGCGCCGTTTCGGCGATGATGCCGCTGGTGGCGCGCGACCTGCTGGGCGGGGGCGCGTTGACCTTCGGCGCGCTCAGCGGCGCCTTCGGCATCGGCGCGGTGCTGGGCGCGCTGTCGACGGGGCAGTTGCGCCGTCGTTTCGCGGTGGAGGCCATCGTGCGCTCGGCCGCCCTGGCGCTTGCGGCCGGGACGGTGCTGATGGCGGTCAGCGACTGGCTGATCGTGGCGTTGGCCGGGCTGCTGCTGGCCGGCGCGGGCTGGGTGATCGCGCTTTCCACCTTCAACGTGTCGGTCCAGATGTCCGCGCCCCGCTGGGTCGTGGCCCGGGCCGTCGCCTTGTACCAGATGGTCGCCTTCGGCGGCATGGCGGGGGGCGCATGGCTGTTCGGCACCCTGGCGGAGGATCATGGCGTCCTGGTCGCCCTCTATGGCGCGGCGGCCGTCCAGTTCGCTTCGGCGCTGATCGGCTATGTGCGTCCGCTGGTGCAGACGGGGGAACAGAATCTCGATCTTCAAAATCTGTGGCGGGAACCGCAGACGACCGTGCCGATCGAGCCTCGCAGCGGCCCCGTGGTCGTCACCATCGAATATCGCATAGCCCCCGGATCGGTCGTCCCCTTCCTCGCGGCGATGAGCGAACGCCGCCGCATCCGCCGCCGCGACGGCGCCCAGGGCTGGTCGCTGCTGCGCGACCTCAGCGATCCGGAGCTGTGGGTGGAGCGCTATCATGTGTCGACCTGGCTCGATTATGTCCGCCACAACAGCCGGCGGACCGTTGCCGACATGGCGAACAGCAAGGCGATCCACGCTTTGCACGGCGGCCCCGATCCGCCCGTCGTCCATCGCATGCTGGAGCGTCAGACGGGTTCGCTGCCGCTGGGCCGTTCGGCCGATCCGCGGGAAATGGGCGATCCCATGACCGATCCCACCCGGTCGAGCTGATCGGCTATTCCGGCCGCCGCTCCGCCAGATCGTCGGGCGTGTCGATGTCGCGCAGGCTGGCGCCCATGGTTTCGATCTGCACGCCATGGCTGAGCAGCGCCCGCGCCCCCTGGTCCCCGCGCAGCGCCAGAAGCTCGGGAAAATGCTTCCGTCCGATGAAGGCGGGGGGCGATGCGGAAAAGCCGTCGGTGCTGGCCACGACGGAACGTATGTCCTCCGCCGCCAGGCATATGCGGTTGTAATGCGTCTGCGGCACGTCCGGCATGTCGGCCAGGCAGATCAATATGCCGCGGCATTTCCGCATCGGCATGACATGTTCGACGGCGCGGATGATGCTGCCCGATATGCCGTCCTCCGGGCGGTCGTTGACCAGGATCGAATAGCCGCGCCGCTCCAGCCGGCGATGCAGCACCGGCGCCTGGCCAATGGGACGCACCACCGCCACCAGCTCCGCGAAGATCATGGAGGCGATGGTTTCCAGCGCATGGACCGCGACGGGCTTGCCCCGCCATTCGGCCATCAGCTTGTCCTCCTCGCCGAAACGAGAGGAAGTGCCCGCTGCAAGGAGTACGGCGGCGATCTGTTCGTTCCGCATGGTTCCGCTATGATGATTTGAGGCGACCCGGTTGATCCGGTTTCCTCCGCATGTGCCACCGCCGGCATGTTCTGTCCAGCGGGGCGAAGGGGCTGGCGTTCCGGCCGATCTGACGCCATATGCCCGGAAGCAACAAAGGAGTGGTGACGTCCATGGAATATGATCCCGATGCCGAAACAGCGGGCGAGTCGATCAAGATTCCTGTTCCGGCGGACGTGGCCGAAGCGATCCGGACGCTGATCCGCTGGTCGGGCGACGATCCGGAACGGGAAGGGCTGGTCGAAACGCCCGAACGCGTGGCGCGGGCGTGGAAGGAATATTGCCGCGGCTATGACGACGATCCGGCCTATCATCTTTCGCGCATCTTCCACGAAGTCGGCGGCTATGACGACATCGTGCTGCTGAAGGACATTCCGTTCCAGTCGCATTGCGAACATCATATGGCGCCCATCGTGGGCGTGGCGCATATCGCCTATCTGCCCGGCCAATATGTCGTCGGCATATCGAAGCTGGCCCGCGTGCTGCATGCCTTCGCCCATCGGCTCCAGGTGCAGGAACGGCTGACTTCGGAGGTCGCCAATTGCATCTGGGAACATCTGAGGCCCCAGGGCGTCGCCGTCGTGGTGGAGGCGACCCATGGCTGCATGACCGGGCGCGGCGTGCGCACGCCCAATGTCGTCATGAAGACCAGCCGCATGCTCGGCGTCTTCCGCGACGATGAAAAGAGCCGCGAAGAAGTGCTGAAGCTGATAGCATCGTGAACGAAGAGGAAGTCCCCGCCTATCGGCCGCTTGGAGGCCCCCGGAAGCGCGAGGAGCAGGCGGGCGCGCGTCCGCTGGCGCAAAAGCGGCTGGCGCTGGTGACGGGCGGCCATCGGCGGCTGGGCGGCATCATCGCCGCCGCCTTTGCACGGGCCGGCTATTCGCTGGCGATCCATGGCAGCCACGATACCCGGCTCGATTCCCATCTGGCGCTGGCGCTGGAGGAGAATGCGACCGAATGGGAGGGCTTCACCGTCGATTTCAGCGATCCCGAAGGGGCGGAGGAACTGGTGGCGCTGGTGGCGGAACGTTTCGGCCGGCCGCCCGATGTCCTCGTCAACAGCGCGGCGATCTTCGGTCAGGATCGGCTTGACAGCGTCGGCGCCGACGACCTGATGCGCCATTATGCGGTCAATTGCGCCGCGCCAACGCTGCTGACCAAGGCGTTCGCCACCATTCCGGCCGGCACGGGGGATCGGTGCATCGTCAACATATTGGACCAGCGGATCGACCATCCCCATGGCGACCAACTGGCCTATACGCTCTCCAAAATGGCGCTGGCGGGGCTGACGCGGCTGTCCGCCTCCACCCTGGCGCCTCAGATCAGGGTCAATGCGGTCGCGCCCGGCCTCACCATCGCAACGCCCGACTATGACGACGGCCAGATGGAACGGCTGGCCGCGATGATGCCGCTGGCGCGTCTGCCGCAGGCGGAGCAGATCGTCGAAGCCGTGCTTTATCTGGCAGGCGCCGGTGCCGTGACCGGGCAGATCCTCTATATCGACGGCGGCGCGCATCTGCGCAGCTATGACCGGGACTTCATGCATCTGTGCCGATAGCGGCTGCGAAGATGCGGCTCCCAAGGGCTGGTCAAGGGTCGCCGCGCTGCATAGAGCGGATCGCCACGGGTCAATGAAGGGAGACGGCAATGGCATATGAAACCATCCTGGTGGAACAGCGCGATGCGGTGACGCTGGTCACGCTCAACCGTCCGCAGGCGCTGAATGCGCTGAACAGCCAGGTGCTGAAGGATCTGGGCGCGGCCTTCGCGGCCTATGACGCCGATCCGTCGCAGCGCTGCCTGGTCCTGACCGGCAGTGAAAAGGCGTTCGCGGCAGGCGCGGACATCAAGGAGATGGTGGAAAAGGAGGCGGCGGACTTCTTCCTGGAGGATTTCTTCTCCGGCTGGCAGAGCAAGGTCGTCGCCACCCGCAAGCCGTGGATCGCGGCGGTCGCTGGGTTCGCGCTGGGCGGCGGGTGCGAACTGGCGATGATGGCGGACTTCATCCTGGCGGCCGACACCGCGAAATTCGGCCAGCCCGAAGTCAAGCTGGGCGTGGCGCCGGGCATGGGCGGATCGCAACGCCTGACCCGCGCCGTCGGCAAGGCGAAGGCGATGGAAATGTGCCTGACCGGCCGCATGATGGGCGCGCAGGAAGCGGAAAGCGCCGGCTTGGTGGCGCGGATCGTCCCGGCGGCGGACCTGCTGGAAGACGCGCTCAAGACCGCCGCGACCATTGCCGGAATGCCGCCCATGGCCGCGATGGTGAACAAGGAAATGGTCAACCTGGCGTTCGAGACAGGCCTTGCTCAGGGCATATTGACCGAACGCCGCCTGTTCCAGATCCTGACCGCGACCGAGGACAAGAAGGAAGGAATGGAAGCCTTCGTCGAAAAGCGCGCCGGAGTGTGGAAGGGCCGCTGAAAAGCATTCGACCGGATAATAGCGGGCACTCAATCCTCCCTACGCGAAGCGTGGGGAGGGGGACCGTTCGCGAAGCGAATGGTGGAGGGGAATTTCGGAGGTCGTGCCATTTCCCCTCCACCAGCCTTCGGCCGGTCCCCCTCCCCATCTCCCGATGGGGAGGAAAACCCCTCACTTCCCCTCCAACATCTCGATCATCAGCGAAAAATCCCGCCCAGCCTCGCCCCGATTGGCGAGCATTTGATACAGCGACTCC
Source organism: Sphingobium sp. HDIP04 (assembly GCF_000445085.1). Taxonomy (NCBI): domain Bacteria; kingdom Pseudomonadati; phylum Pseudomonadota; class Alphaproteobacteria; order Sphingomonadales; family Sphingobiaceae; genus Sphingobium; species Sphingobium sp. HDIP04. The sequence continues at coordinate 76,345 of NZ_ATDO01000076.1, forward strand.
GCCGCATTCCCCATCGGAACGCTCGCCCCGACCGAAGCCGCCGCTTCGCTCGCCAGCTTCAGATCCTTCAGCATCAGCCCTACGGCGAAACCGCCCTGATAGCCATTATCGGACGGGCTTTGCGGCCCCACGCCCGGCACCGGGCAATAGCTGGTCATCGACCAGCTCTGCCCCGACGACACGCTGGAAATGTCGTAGAAAGTCTGCGGGTCCAGCCCCAGCTTCTTCGCCATGGCGAAGGTCTCGCAGGTCGCCACCATCGTCGCGCCGAGCAGCATGTTGTTGCAGATCTTGGCCGCCTGCCCATTGCCCGCGCCGCCCGCATGGATCACCGCCTTGCCCATGGCCGACAGGATCGGCCTGGCCCGGCCGAACGCCTGCTCCGTGCCGCCGACCATGAAGGTCAGCGTGCCGCCATTGGCCGCCGCGATGCCGCCGGAGACGGGCGCATCGACCATCTCGAATCCCCTGGCCGCGGCGGCCTCCTCCACCCGCCGCGCCGTCGCGACGTCGATGGTCGAACAATCCAGCAACAGCGCATCCGCCTTCGCCGCGCCGAACACCTCGCCCTGATAGACGCCCTCAACATGCTTGCCCGCGGGCAGCATGGTCACGACTGCATCGGCGCCCGCCACCGCCTCCGCCGCGCTGGCGCAGCGCACCGCGCCCGCTTCGGTCGCCTTGGCCAGCGCCTCTTCCGACAGGTCGAACGCCCGCACGGCAAAGCCGTTCTTCAGCAGATTGGCGGCCATGCCGCCACCCATATTGCCCAGCCCGATAAAGGCGATGGTCTGGCTCATCTCAAGGCACTCCTCTTGTCCTTCAGCCGCGCAATTCCGGCAGCGGCGTCCATTCCTTTTCCGGGGGCAGGGGCGCGAACAGGCTGTCGACCAGTTCGTCCGTCACATCCTCCGCCCGCGCCGGATTCCAGCGCGGCGCATTATCCTTGTCGAAGATCACCGCCCGCACGCCCTCGATGAAATCGGGACGGCGAATGACATGATGGCCGATGCGATATTCGTTGCGCATATTGTCGGCGAAATCGGTGAAGGCCGCACCCTCCACCATCTGCCGCAGGGCGACCTTGATCGTCTGCGGCGACTTGGTGGCCAGGGTGGCAAGCTGCTCCCGCGCCCAGTCCGACCCCTCAGCCTCCAGCGCCGCCAGAATATCCTCGAACCGGTCCGAAGCGAACAGCCGGTCGATCTCGCCCCGATGCGCTTCCCAGGTCGAAGGCGGCGGCACGTCGGCCATCTTGTCCAATATCTCCGCCAGTCCGTCCGGATCGGCGATGATCCGCGCCTTCACCGCCTCCAGCCTGTCCGAAGCCATATAATGGGTCGCGATGCCGATGGCCGCGCAATCCGCGCCCTTGATCCGCGCCCCCGTCGTCGCCAGCCACGCCCCGGTCCGCCCCGGCAAGCGCGGCAGGAACCAGCCGCCGCCCACATCGGGAAACAGCCCGATGCCCGTCTCCGGCATGGCATAGGTCGTCCGCTCCGTCGCCACGCGATAGCGCGCCGGATCGGAAATCCCCACGCCCCCGCCCATGACGATGCCGTCGATGAACGCTACGATCGGCTTTTCATAGACGAACAGCAGGTGGTTCATCCGATATTCGATGAAGAAGAACTGCTCCGCCTCCGAACAATCCCCCCTGGCGCTGTTCGCGATCATGGCGATGTCGCCGCCCGCGCAAAAACCGCGACCCTCGGCATGGTCCAGCATCACCGCGACGACGCTCTCATCCTCCCGCCAGGCCAGCAGCGCCTCGATGATCGCGCCGCACATTTCGGTGGTCAGCGCATGGATCGCCTTGGGCCGGTTCAGCCTTATCCGCCCCACGCCATTGTCGAGTGAAATCAGCACCTGATCAGTCATAAATTCTCCCGCGCTTATTGCCGCAGCATGTCGCGGGCGATGATCATCCGCATGACCTGATTGGTGCCCTCCAGGATCGAATGCACGCGCAGGTCGCGCCAGAAACGCTCGACCGGATAGTCCATCAGATAGCCGTAGCCGCCATGCAGTTGCAGCGCCCGGTCGACCACCGAAGATCCCGTATCCGTCGCCAGCCGCTTCGCCATGGCGGCAAAGCGCGTCTTGTCCGGCGCATTTTCCGTCACCTTGACCGCCGCCGCATAGAGCAGCGTCCGCGCTGCCTGCAATTCCGTCTCCATGTCCGCCAGCGTGAACTGCGTGTTCTGGAAATCGGCGATGCTCTGCCCGAACTGCTTGCGATCCTTGGTATAGCTCAGCGCCTCGTCGATGCAGCGCTGCGCCCCGCCCAGCGAGCAGGCCCCGATATTCAGCCGCCCGCCGTCCAGCCCCATCATCGCGATGCGGAATCCCTCGCCCTCGCCCCCGACCAGATTCTCGACCGGCACCCGCACGCCATCGAAATTCACCTGCGCGGTCGGCTGCGAATGCCATCCCAGCTTGCGCTCCTGCGCGCCGAAGCTGACGCCCGCCATATCCTTCTCGATGACCAGGCAGCTTATGCCCTTCGGACCCTCGTCGCCGGTCCGGACCATGACGACATAAATCTCATTCTCCCCGCCGCCGGAGATGAACTGCTTGGACCCGGTGACGACATAATGATCGCCTTGCCTAACCGCCCGCGTCTTCAGCGCCGCCGCGTCGGACCCCGAACCCGCCTCGGTCAGGCAATAGCTGCCGATCCGCTCCATCGGCACCATGGAGGGCAGATATTTGTCCTTCACCGCCTGGCTACCGAAACGGTCGATCATCCATGCGGCCATATTGTGGATGGAGATGAACGCGCTGGTCGACGGACAGCCATAGGCCATCGCCTCCATGATCAGCGCAGCCTCCAGCCGCCCCAGCCCGATGCCGCCCGCTTCCTCCGACACATAGATGCTGCCGAAGCCCAGCTCCGCCGCGGCGCGGATGGTCTCGCGGGGAAAGATATGCTTTTCGTCCCACTCCGCCGCGAAGGGCGTGATCGCATCGGCGGTGAACCGGCGCGCCATCTCCTGAATGGCCAACTGGTCCTCGGTGAGATCGAACTGGCCCACAAACTCTCCTGACATGCGCTTTGAACTTTCCCTTAGATAGAATGCGGAATTGCCTGCAACAACGCAGTTCTGCATAGCGATGCAGCGATTTTGCAGACGGGGCGCGGCGAGCGATGTTCGATTGGGACGATATCAGGGTCTTTCTGGCGGTGGCGCGCACGCGCAAGATCGCCCCGGCGGCCCGCGCCCTGGGCATCGACGCGACCACCATCGCCCGCCGTCTCGCCCGGCTGGAACGCGCGCTCGGCCCGGAACTGTTCGAACTGGGGGCAGGGGAGCGTACCCTGACCGCCCATGGCCAGGCGCTGCTCCACCATGCCGAAAGCATCGAGAGCGCCGCGCTGGCCGCCATGGAGGAGGCGACCGGCCGCGAACATCATCTGAGCGGCCAGGTGCGCCTGTCGGTGGCCGAAGGCTTCGGCACCTGGGTGCTGGCGCCGGGCCTCGCCGATTTCAGCCGCCGCCATCCCGGCATCCGGCTGGACCTCATCACCGCGTCGGGCTTCCTCAACCCGTCCAAGCGGGAAGCGGACATGGCGGTCATGCTGGCCCGGCCGCAGCGGGGGCGGCTGTCGGTCCGGCGCATGGGCGACTATCGGCTGCACCTCTACGCATCCCCCGCCTATCTGGCGCAGGCGGGCACGCCCGGCAGCGCCGCCGACCTGCGCGGCCATGTGCTGGTCGGCTATGTGCCCGAATTCATCTTCTCGCCCGAACTGGATTATCTGGACGAGGTGGAGGCGGGGCTGGAGGCCAGCCTGCGCGCCACCAGCATCAACATGCAGCATCGCATGATCGCGGAAGGGGCGGGCATCGGCGTGCTGCCCGATTTCATCGCCGGGCGCGATCCCGCCCTGACGCCGGTGATGGCCGACCGGGTGGAGATCATGCGCAGCTTCTGGCTCGTCACCCATGGCGACCTCAAGAAACTGCCCCGCATCGCAGCGGTGGCGACATGGTTGCAGGAACGTATCGAAACCTTGAAAGCGTGATCGCCCTTCGCCAAATGGCGGGAAAGCGTTCCTAAAACCCATCGACGCCGCCCATCCGGCCCGCTAAGGGAGTCTCCATGACAGCAAAATGGTCGCATCTCGCTCATGCAGCATAAGTCGAAGTGCAGCCGGGCGATGGCCCTGCCCAACAGCGAGTTTCGCACGCGGGCGACCGAATATCTGGACTTTCTGGCTGCCTGGGTGAAAAAGCCGCGCCAGACCGCCTCGGTCGTGCCCAGCAGCCGCTATCTCGCCCGCCTGATGGTCGAACATATCGTGCCGGACGATGGCCGGGTGATCGAACTGGGCGGCGGCACGGGCGTCTTCACCCGCGCCATATTGGGCACCGGCCTGCCCCCCGAAAAGCTGGAGGTGGTGGAGATCAACCCGGCCTTCGCGCGCGGGCTGCGGCGGCATTTCCCCCATGTCTCCGTCCTCGAAACCCCCGCGCAGATCGTCTCCACCGCGACGGCGGGCGAAGCGGGCGAATATCAGTCGGTGATCAGCGGCCTGCCGCTGCTGGCCATGGACCGCCAGATGCACGCCGACATCTTGTCCGAAAGCTTCCGCATGCTGCGGCCGGGCGGGGCGTTCATCCAGTTCACCTATTCCCTGCGCCCGCCGGTCAACCGCGAGATATTGGATGCGCTGGACCTGGACGTCGTCCGCGTCGGTCAGACCGTCCGAAACTTCCCGCCAGCGACCGTCTTCCGCTTTTTCCGCAAAGGCGACTAGGCCGCGGGGACAAATCAGGAAATGCCTGGAAATGGCCATTTCCGGACATCAATTCCTCCCTACGCGCAGCGTGGGGAGGGGGACCGCCGCCGAAGGCGGTGGTGGAGGGGAAATTTCGGAGGTCGTGCCTTTTCCCCTCCAGCATGCTTGCATGGGGAGGAATAGGATAGGTCCGCTCCCCCACCCAAATCCCAGTCCGGCGGGTCTTGAATTTGTCCACGCGGCCTGAAGGGCGGTTGCGCGCCGCCGCCGGCGCCCTATCTTTGCGCTTCAGCAAAAGGGGGCAAATGCCGCGCATGGCATCCATCATCACCGTTTCCGGCCTGACCAAAAGCTATGCTTCGGGTTTTCAGGCGCTCAAGGGCGTCGACCTGGAGATTGAGGAGGGCGAGATTTTCGCGCTGCTCGGCCCAAACGGCGCGGGCAAGACCACCATGATCTCCATCATCTGCGGCAATGTCAGGGCGACCGGCGGCAGCGTCACCGTGGCGGGACATGACATCGTCCGCGACTATCGCGGGTCGCGCTCCGCCATCGGCCTGGTGCCGCAGGAACTGCACACCGATGCGTTCGAACGGGTGATCGACACCGTCACCTTCTCCCGCGGCCTGTTCGGCAAGCCGCGCAACGACGCCTATATCGAGAAGATACTGCACGACCTGTCGCTGTGGGATAAGCGCCACAGCAAGATATTGGAACTGTCCGGCGGCATGAAGCGCCGCGTGATGATCGCCAAGGCGCTGAGCCACGAACCGCGCGTCCTGTTCCTGGACGAACCGACCGCCGGGGTCGACGTCGAACTGCGCCGCGACATGTGGAAATTGATCGGCGAACTGCGCCAGACCGGCGTCACCATCATCCTCACCACCCATTATATAGAGGAGGCGGAGGAGATGGCCGACCGCGTCGGCGTCATCGACAAGGGCGAACTGATCCTGGTCGAGGAAAAGACCGCGCTCATGAAGAAGCTGGGCAAGAAGTCGCTGACCGTCGTGCTGGCCGAACCGCTTGCCGCCGTGCCGCCGGAACTGGCCGAATGGCAGGTCGCGCTAAAGGCGGACGGGCATGAGATCGAATATCTGTTCGACACCCAGGCGGAGCGGACCGGCGTATCGTCGCTGCTGCGCAGGCTGGGCGACCTCGGCATCGGTTACAAGGATCTCAATACGCAGCAGAGCAGCCTGGAGGACATCTTCGTCAGCCTGGTCCATCAGGAGAAGGCGGCATGAGCGGCTTCAACTATCGCGCCATCTGGTCGATCTACAGGTTCGAACTGCACCGCTTCCGCCGCACGCTGCTGACCGGCCTGCTGGTGCCGGTGATCACGACATCGCTCTATTTCGTGGTGTTCGGCGGCGCCATCGGTTCGCGCATGACGCAGATCGACGGCATAGCATATGCCGCCTTCATCGTGCCCGGCCTCATCATGATGTCGATGTTCACCGAAAGCATCTTCAACGCCAGCTTCGGCATCTACATGCCCAAATTCACCGGCACCATCTATGAACTGCTGTCGGCGCCGGTATCGGCGGCGGAAACGATCATCGCCTATGTCGGGGCGGCGGCCACCAAGTCGCTGATCGTCGGCACGATCATCTTCCTGACCGCGCATCTGTTCGTGGACCTGCCCGTCGCCCATCCGCTGGCGATGATGGGCTTCATGCTGCTGATCGCGATCAGCTTCTGCCTGTTCGGCTTCATCCTGGGCATCTGGGCGCAGAGTTTCGAACAGTTGCAGGTGATCCCGCTGCTGATCGTCATGCCGATGACCTTCCTGGGCGGGGCCTTCTATTCGATCCACATGCTGGCCGAACCCTGGCGGACGATCACTCTGTTCAACCCCATCGTCTACCTGATCTCCGGCTTCCGCTGGACCTTCTTCGGACGCGGCGACGTGGGGATAGAATTCAGCCTGATCTTCGTCGCGGGCATGCTCGCCCTGTGCCTGGCCATCATAGGCTGGATGTTCCGGACGGGCTATCGTCTCAAGAAATAGAACTGGCCAACCGACCGATTGGGTGGTTAGCCGTCATTCCCCCTCCCGCAGGCGGGAGGGGGT